>JAISDM010000053.1 GCA_031264885.1 Peptococcaceae bacterium
CCGGACTGCGTTGTCGTCAGTCGCCATACCACTGCGGGTATGCCTCCTTCCTCCGCCTTGTCCGACGACGAAATTGCGGCGTGAAACTATCACATCTTATTATTTAACGAATCCTTAGTTTGAATTGGCTGGATAAAGGAGATGTGTTAAATTGAAGGTAAAGCTTGCGTTAGCCCCTGAAATGGGGCGTAAGCTTATTGTCGAGGAGGTCGAACTCGCCGATCCGGAACCGAATGAAGCGCGTATTAAGGTGATGACATGTTCCATCTGCCACAGCGATATTCACGCGATGATGGGCGAGCACGGGGAATACGAGGGCGCGTCCGCGGTCGGGCATGAGATATCGGGAATTGTGGATGCTGTCGGCAAAAATGTCACATATGTAAAGCCTGGCGACCGTGTCTTGTGTTCACTGATGAGTCAAGGCTGCGGGGTATGTGACAAATGCCTGGAAGGCCGTATTATGTGGTTCTGCAGGAACATTGACCGTTCCGCGAAGCCGAACCAATATACGCGTTTAAATGGGGAACCCGTGAAACTGCCGTATGGTTTTGCCGGGTTTTCGACCTACACGAATGTTAATGAGCGCAGGATTGTAAAACTCGACGACGATATATCCTTTGAAGTGGGATCCGCCTTAGCCTGCGGCTTTATTTCGGGCTTCGCCGCGGTACTGAACCGGTGCAAAATTAAACCGGGAGAGAGCTTTGCCGTTACCGGATGCGGCGGCGTCGGACTGTCTGCCCTAATGGGCGCGCGTGTGAGCGGGGCGGTGCCGATCATCGCGATTGACACACAGCAGGTTAAATTGGATGCGGCGGTTAAGTTTGGGGCGACGCATACGGTGAATCCGAAAGCGGTGGATCCGGTTAAAGCGGTGCTTGACATTACCGACGGTTATGGAGTCGATCATTCCATTGTCGCCGTCGCCGGGCCTGGAATAAAGCGCTCAACCTTTGATCTGACGGCGGGCGACGGGCAGATGGTCATTGTCGGACACGGTCATCCCAATGATGAGGGAATGGGAGAGTTCAATTTCATGGAGTTCCTGAGGGGCAAACGGATCACGGGTTCTGTCCTTGGAGCGATATCGCTCAGGCGTGACGTGCCAAAATGTATGGAGATGTACCGCCGGGGAATGGTCGATATCGACGCGCTTTTTACAAACCGCTTTAAACTCGATGATATTCAGGCGGCGATCGACGATTCCGAGCGTGGGGCGCTCAAAAATATCGTGATCTGCAACGAGTAATTAATTCGATATCGTTGAAAGGATGTTAACATATGGCTTGCGAAGCTATCAGACTGAGCGGCGACAGTTGGAGGATTGAAGACAAGGGCGTCCGCGCTTTTCTTTTCGCGGGCGCGGAAAAAGCCCTGCTGGTGGACACCGGCTTTGGTAACGGCGATATAAAGTCCGTTGTGGATGGTCTCGTCCAAACCCCTGTCATGCTCGTAAATACCCATGCCGACAACGACCACATCGGCGGCAACAAGCTGTTCGGAACGGCTTTCATGCATCCATCGGAGTTTACATATTACAGCGAGAACGCCGGAAAAGACGCTCCCGTCTCCCCGCTCTGGGAAGGGGATATCGTTGATCTCGGCGCGAGAAAATTCGAGATTCTGCATACCCCTGGCCATACGAACGGAAGCATCGCCTTGCTTGACAGGGCAAACAGGATCCTCATCACCGGCGACACGTTCTCCATGGGACCGGTATTCCTGTTCGGCAACATGCGCAGCATACGGGCATATAAAGCCACCATCGACAAACTCAAGCCGCTTAAAGACGCCGTCGATGATATCTATCCCTCCCACGGCGCCTTCCCACTGGGCTTCGATATTATCTTCCGCGCGGAAAAAGCCGCCGACAAACTCATCGCCGGCGAACTCAAAGGCGCCGATCCCCCGTTTGAGATGCCCGCGAAAATGTACTTGGACGGCGGAGTCGGGTTTTTCTACTAATGATTATTGGAGGATAGGAGGTCTTATGCGTGAGTCTGATGAAGGATATTCAAATTCCGACCATGCCCATACGTTTCCCGAAAGTAGAACGAGATTATCCAATCCCTGAGAAAGAGAACCTGTTGCTGGCGCTTCATCACCAAAAGCCAATGTGGATGCCTAATATTACGACCTCAAGTTTAGTCGCTCCCAGCAACGGTTATGGTGATACGGCCGATACAAATCCGCCAAAAAACAATTATACCGATTCTTACGGTGTTTTATACGAATACTCGGAAGCCCAGGGATCAGCCACTCCGGTCACAACCGTGCTATCGGAGATCGGTGAGTGGCGGGAAAAAATCAAATGGCCTGATTTGGACAAACCCGACTGGCAAAATATGGCCGCGGGGTTCGTCAGGGACGAGACACGCGCTCTTTATGGACGTGTTGGCATTGGCTGCTTCGAGCGTCTCCACACACTGATGGGTTTTGAACAGACCTTGATGGATCTTATTTCCGAACCGGAGGAATGCCGCGCGTTTTTTGAAGCTTACGCGGATTACAAGATTGAAGTATTCAAGCGAATGATTCGTTTATATCCTTACGACTATCTAATGTTGAACGACGATTGGGGTACTGCCCACGGCCCTTTTTTCTCCACCGATTTATTCGAAGAAACGATCCTTCCCCCAACCGTTCGCATGATCAAAGCGATACATGAATATGGCATCCAAGTCATCTTTCATAGCTGCGGTTTGATTGACACCTTTGTTCCTTACCTTGTGGAAAACATTGGGGCTGATATTTTGCAGATACAGACCATCAATGATATCAAGTCCATGCTGCAAACCTATGGCGGCCGGCTGACGGTGGAATATCAATCTCCCGACCCATATATCCTCTATGATCCTGAGACGACGGAAGAGCAGATCCGGTTACTGGCGCGTCAAATCGTCGATACTTACGGCGCTCAAGCCAATCCGGGAGGCGGGTGCGTCGTCGCGGTCAGCGCGCCAACCGCGGAAGTGTACAATATATTCAATGAGGAAATGTATACTTACAGCTTGTACCAATACAAACATCTTACCAGATAAAACAGTAGGGGGGCGGCATCCTGCCGCCCGTCTTCGACAGACGTAAATTTCCAAATTACGAATCGCAACAAGAAAGAGGTGACATACGGATGGAGTATTGGAAATGGCCTGAATTCACGTGGAAAACCGGCGGCGGCGATTGGACGCGCGCCGCCGGGCTGGCCGCCGGTATAGACGTGGGCACAACGAGTTCCCAGGCGGTCGTTCTGCAGGACGGGAAGCTGTGCGCCGCGGCGAGCGTCCGCACAGGCGCGGATTTCAAGAAATCCGCGGCGTCGGTTTTTGAGAGGGTTCTGGAAGAAGGCGGCATAACGCCCGGACAGATCAAAGCCGTCGGCGCCACGGGATTCGGCAAGCGAAACGCCGGATACGCCACGAACTTTTTTGATGAGGTGCTGTGCATCGCGAAAGGCGCGCGCTTCCTGTTCGGGCCGTCGGTCCGGACAGTCGTCGATCTCGGCGGGCAGACCGTCAAAGCGATCCGGCTGCACAGCTGGGACAGGGTGCGTGATTTCATGATGAATGACAAATGCGCGACGGGTTTCGGCCGGAACATCGAGGAGATGGCCGAGACGCTGCAAGTTCCGGTCACAGAATTAGGCGCGCGGTCCCTGGATGTGGAGATGGACCCGGAGCCGGTCAGCACCACCTGTTATTCCTTCGCGAATCCGGAAACGGTGGGCTTGTTCCGCACAGGATTCCGCGAGAAACCCAGCAGCGAAAACGAGGTCATCGCGGCGTATCTTTTCGCGGTCGCCTGGCGGAT
>JAISDM010000291.1 GCA_031264885.1 Peptococcaceae bacterium
TCTTTGATGTAGTGCTGTGAATCTGGGGTTTAAGAGAGTGTGTGAAGAGACGGGAAACAAGAACACCTTTGCGCAAGCGCAAAGGTGTTCTTGTTTTGCGTGTGTATACGAAGGAGCGATAATAAGCATTGTGGCAAACAAGCAGGCGTATATCGGCTTACGGGATGATAACTTTTAACGCGATACCCTCTGAAATAGTAATGATTCATTCAGGACTATTTGTGAACTACACTGCATAAACATTGAAAAACCATACATAATATGATATGCTGTTCACAAATAGGAGGCGATTTGCATGGATGGCTTGATACTACGTCCGCAATACCTTGACCAGCTGACCGGCTTCAGGGATAAACATCTTATCAAGGTTGTGACCGGTATCCGCAGGTGCGGCAAATCCACGCTGCTTGATCTTTACACGGATTATTTAAAAAAACAAGGAGTGGAGGAACGGCAGATCATCCGGCTCAATCTGGAATTCCCCGAATATCATGAGCTGCAAACCTATATGCAATTGTACCGCTATATCAAAGAGCGAATGCAGGAAGACTGCATGAACTACATCATCATTGATGAAGTTCAGACTGTGCCGGAATTCCAAAAAGCGGTGGATGGCTTGTATGTTCACAAAAACTGCGACGTTTATATCACCGGTTCCAACGCCTATATCCTGTCCGGCGATTTAGCGACGCTGCTTTCGGGCCGTTATGTGGAGATAAAAATGCTGCCTCTGTCTTTCCGCGAATATATCACCGCCCGGGGCGGATCGGGCGATCTGATCATCAAGTACCGGGATTACTTGGAGAATAGCTCCTTTCCGTATGCTCTGGAGCTTTCCCGCAAAAAGGATATTCGCGCTTACTTGGGCAGCATTTTTGACTCGGTGATTCTGAAAGACATTGTTATGCGTAAGAAAATCGCGGACGTACCCAGTTTGCAAAGCCTCACACGCTTCGCTTTTGACAATATCGGCAATCTTATGTCGTCCACGAGAATCGCGAACGCTATGACTTCAGGCGGCAAAAAAATTTCCGTGCATACAGTGGAAAATTATCTGGAGGCGCTTACCGAGAGTTTTATTCTCTATAAAGCGAACCGGTATGATGTGAAAGGAAAGCAACAATTGGTCACAGGCGCAAAATACTATATTTCCGATATTGGTTTACGGTATTATCTTTTAGGCAGTAAAGCCGCCGACATGGGGCGCGTCCTCGAAAATATCGTGTATTTGGAACTGTTCCGCAGAGGATACGAGGTATATGTGGGGAAAGCAGACAACGCTGAGGTGGATTTCGTTGTCAACGGGGAAAACGGCAAGGAATACTATCAGGTCGCCTACACCGTGGAGGGTGAATCGGGCGCGGGCAGCGGTAAATCTATTCTGGATCGGGAGCTTGCGCCGCTCAACGCGATACGCGACCATAATCCGAAGTATCTGTTGACTATGGATTTTTCGCCGAACGTATCTCACAATGGAATCCGGCAGATCAACGCGCTGGACTGGCTGTTGAGCGAATAAGACTCAATCCCTCATTGCGTACCCAATTTTACAGGCCGCGTTATTTCATGGCTTCCGGGCGGACAGTTTCCCGTCCGACAGTTCAAAGACGCGGTCGCAGCCGGTGAGAGTGGAGGGGCGGTGGGACACAATGATCATCGTTTTGTCTTTGTTTTCTTCGTACAGTGTTTTTAACAGGCTCTTTTCGTTAAAAATGTCCAGGCTGCTGGTGGGTTCGTCCATTACAATTACATCCGGATTGAGTATCATCACCCGCGCCAGGCCGACGCGCTGTTTCTCTCCGCCGGACAGCCGGCTCGCGGTTTCACCCATTTGTGTTTCATAGCCGTCGGGCAAGGTCATAATGAAATCATGGAGGCGGGCTTGTTTCGCGGCTCGGATGATATCTTCCCGGTTGGCTTCGGGTTTGCCGAACGCGATGTTGGCTGCGACGGTGTCGTCAAAAATGAAGGTATCCTGCTCCAACAGCGCGATTTTGGCGCGCAGGCTTTGCAGAGATAATCTCCGCAGGGGAATGCCGTTGATCAGAATCTCTCCTTCGGTCACATCCCAGAACCGAAGCAGCAAACGTAAGACCGTTGATTTGCCGATGCCGCTCTCTCCCATGATTCCGATTTTTTCGCCTTTTCGGATCGTGAGATTTAAACGGTTTAGAATTTGTCCGGAATTTTCATCATACCGGAAGGAGACGTCACGGAAGCGAATCTCATGGATTTGCGTTAATTCCTGGGGATCTTTGTCCTCCATGACGGCGGGTTCCGCGTCTTCCAGAGCAAAAACGCGTTCCGCGGCCGCATAGGTTTCAAGGAGGCTTGTGACTACCATCGTCAGCGATTGTGTGGAAGAAAAGGACGCGGATACCACAAAGGAGAGCACCACCAGAGAGACCGGGCTGCCTTCCCCTTGCCGCGCCAGGTAAGACGCGATGACCAGCAGCATGACCCGCGCCAGATAGATTAAGAATGTCGGGGCGGCGGCGACGGTTTGCCGGTGCAGCGTCAAGAGACGCAGCGCGCGGTTGATCCGGGCGTTTTTCTTTTCCATAAACTCAATACGCTTAGCGCCGTATCCAAAAATCTGGATGTCCCGAAGGCCCAGGACGCTTTCCAACACCAGAGATTTCAAGTCCCCCAGCTGCTTCCGGTATTGCGTGCCGATGCCGCGTCCGATCCGCATAGCCGCTAAAGGCATCAGAACGCTGATGATGAGATAAATCGGAAGCAGCGCCCAAACAAATAACGGGTGTATGCCGCCGGCAACGGTCAGGGTGATCGCCGGCAGCAATATGACTGTGAACGCGGGGCCGATGGTGTGGGCAAAAAAGAATTCGATGGTCTCAATATCGGCCACGGCGACGGAAAGGATGTCTCCTTTTTGACGGTCTATTAAGCGGGCGGGCGCCAGCCGGCAGAGCGTACGGAACATGCGAACCCGTTCCTGCGCCAGCAGCCGGTAGGCTCCGGCATGGGACAGATAACCTTCCCAGTAGCGGCACAGAACGACGAGCGCCACGCTCAGCAGTGTAAACGCGCCCCACCGGATGGGGGAACCGGGGGAACCGGACGCGGCGGCGCTTAGAATGAACAGCGCGCCAAAGCCCATCAGCCCCAATTGGCTCACATTGCCAATGACACTGGCAAGGGTGGATTGGAACAGCAGTTTGCGCTGGTTTTTGGCGCGTTTCAACAGCCGGGCCGTCAGATAACGCAAGCTGTGCTTAGCCATGATTCACGCGCTCCTCCCCGTACCGCTCCATTTCGTTTTGTTCCGTCACCCATTGCCGGTACAGGCCCTCGCGCGCCATCAGTTCATCGTGGGCGCCGCTTTGGGCCGTCACGCCTTCGGACAGCACATAAATCCGGTGGGCTGAGCGGACGGTGGAAAGCCGATGTGAAATGACCAGCACTGTGCGGGACGCGGTCAGATCCGCGATGCACGCCCAAATCTCCCGTTCGCTCTCCGGATCAACGCTGGAGGTGGCCTCGTCAAAGAGCAAATAAGGCGCGCCGGAAAGCAGCGCGCGGGCGATACCGATCTTCTGCCTCTGGCCGCCGGACAGTTTGGCGCCCGCGTCGCCTACGTCCGATTGCAGTCCCATGGGTTGGGCCACCGTCCACTCTTTCAGGCGAACCTGTTCCAGCGCCTCCAGCAAAGCGGCGTCGTCCGCGTTCGGGGCGGCGATCCGCAGGTTATCGGCGATGCTGCCGCTAAAAATCCCTACCGATTGGGGAACCAGAACAATCTTTTCCCTGCGGCGGTCCGGCGGGAGCCCGGCGCAATCCACGCCGTCGATCAATATCTGTCCCTCCAATGGGGTGATGAATCCCATCAACAGGGACGCCAATGTGCTTTTGCCGCAGCCTGATTGCCCTACCAACGCGGTTAGGGAGCCCTTGGCGATTTGCAGGTCAACCTTCCGGAGCGTCTCCCGCCTGTTTCCGTAACGGTAGGAGACGCCCCGCGCCTCAATACCTGACGAACCGTCTGTTTTTTCTTCATCAGAGGGCGAATGGGATGGAGCGGACTCTCTTTCCAGAATCGCGGCTGCCTGCTCAGAGGCGGCCACGCCGGTAATCGCCTGATGGGTTGCGTTCATCAGTTGACGGACAGAGGCGAAGAAGCTATAGGAAAGCATAAACACCATCAGCGCGTCGGACAGTGCCGCCGATCCGTTCCCGATCTGGACGCACATCAGAATCAGCGCCACAGCCACGGACAGGTATATGAGCGTATCGGTGAACAGGAACGCTGAGAAATTTAGCTTCATCATGTCCATAATCCTGCGGTTGAAATTCCCTGCTTTTTCCTCCAGGGATAGGGTTCGATCCCCGTCCCGGTTGAAGAGCTTGACGGTGGTGAGCGCGCGCAGACTCTCCAGATAATAGGACGTCAGCTGTTGGAATCCGTTCCAATACCCTTTCTTCAACCGCTCCGTTTTCTTGCGGAAAAAGCTGCTGAGGAGAGGGATGGCGTAAGCCGCCGCAATCAAAAATACCGCGACGGGAAGATAAATATCCCGCAAAATAAAGAATAGGTAAACAGGCGCCGCCAAGCTGTAAAGCAGCGAGGAAAGATATTTGCTGTAGTAGATTTGCAGGGCTTCCACGCCGTCTGTGGCAGCGGTGACGACAGGGGTCACTCCGACGGTTTCCGCGCCAACGGCGTCGAGGCGCAGCAATTTGGAGAGGATTCCGCCGAATAGCGACCGGCGGGCTTTGACGATGCAGAGAAGCTCCGCTTCGCCCACCAAAATCTCCCCCGCGAGAACGACGGCGGCGAAGCGCAGAGCGCTAAAAATCGCGTTCCGGAACTGCTCCCCGGAAAACCGCGGATCAAAGAAATCGCCCAGTAACGCGGCGAGACTGCCCGCCAGCCCTGCGGTACCCATCAACACGACCAGTTTGACGACCGCCAACAAAAGAATGCGAGGCCACAATCCCCGTGAAAGACGCAGGAGCGTCCGATTAATCAACAGCAATCCATATACCTCCGTTTCAGCCAGGGTACAAGTGAATTATCTTCAATCCGCAGTTCGGCGCAAATACCCGGCGGAGGGGGAGGATGCCGATCTTACGGCTCCGCGTTTTGAATTTCTACGGCTCAATTTGCTGCAAAAGCCAAACTCGCTCCGCTCAGACAGTGGCTTTTGCGGACGCAAATTTCGCCTAGAAATTCTAAAACGCTCCGC
>JAISDM010000111.1 GCA_031264885.1 Peptococcaceae bacterium
CGTCACAAAATCAGTACAAGAAGAACACACTCTTAATCTCCGTCAGCAGCTGAGCCAAAACCTGAATCACCAAGATAAACGCGATCGACACCCCCGCCAAAGTCGCGATAAACGCGTATTCCTCCTTGCCGGCCTGCTTCAGCAGCGCGTGCAGCACAGACGTCAGTATGCCGATGCCCGCGATTTGAAAAATCAACTCAATGTTCATAAAGAGGCCCCTTTCACAAGAGCAGCAGAATGAGAGCGCATCCGGCGCCGACCCCGATGAATTTCCACATTTTTTCGTTTTTATCCCGCAAAATCCGGGTCTTCTCCTCATAGGCGCGCAATTGGCCCTTGAGCAGAGAAAACAACTTCTGCTGAGACTGGCAATCCGAATTCCCCAGACTCTCCCCGAAACAAATCAGCGCCGACCCCATCTCCTGATCGATGATATCCCCCATCAGCAATTCCTGAGTCTGATTTTTCCATATTTCCCCCACGGAATCCCTGCCGTTCTTCTCCAACGCCTCCGCGGTTCCGATAAACAGAGCCCGGCATAAATTCATAGAGCTGCCGGCCCTGAACAAAGCCGGCGGCAGCGGCGTTTTGCCATACAATATCTCAGTTTCCAGCTTGTCAACCCCGTACATCAGCTCACCCGCCGCCGCGCGCCTGCGGGCAAGCCCCTCCGCCTTCACAAGCCCCCAGAAGCCGCTCGCCGCCAAAATCAAGCCGGCGCCGATCCATTTCACCACAATCTATCAGCCCCTCCGGACAAACTTAGGAATTGTTAAACAAGTCCTTACGCGATTCCCGCGCGCCGCCCCGCGCCGTCACACCGGTTCTGCCGCGGCGAGCCCTAAGCTTTTTCCCTGATAAACCGCCGGCGGCAATCCGGAATACCAGGGCCCCCGCAGTACCACGATCCGGTCGAAGGCCCCCTGCCGGATAAAGTCCCCCAGCCCCGGCCGGGCCAAAAGCTCCTCCAGCGCCGATCCGTGAACCGTCGTCAGAATCTTGGCCCCGCAAAGCAGCACATGGCGCAAAGCCTCCATATCCCTCTCCCCCCCGATTTCATCCGCGGCGACGATATCCGGCGCCATGGAGCGAACGACCATCATCATGCCCTCTGATTTCGGACAGCCGTCCAGCACATCGGTCCTGGGCCCCAGCTCAAACTGAGGCTCGCCCAAATAACTCCCCGCGATCTCCGAACGCTCGTCCACCAGACTCACATCCGCGCCCGCCAAATAACGGGCCGGATCCCCCTCGCTGGCCTTGCGCACCAATTCCCGGATCAAGGTGGTTTTGCCCCACCGGGGCGGCGAAGCCACCAGCGTAGAGAGCCAGCGGCGGTTTGCCGTTATCCTGGGAATCAGCGCGTCCCCGCAGCCGAATACCTGCTTGGCGACGCGCAGATTCAAGAAGCGAATCTGCTTCAGACCCCGCAGCCGTCCCTGATCCAGCACTGCCCGTCCGCAAAAACCCAAGCGGTGTCCCCCCGGCAAGGTCACGAACCCGTTTTTCAGCTCTTCCTCAAAGGCGTAAAGCGAGCCCCGCATGGACAAATCCATGACAGCTTCCAGATCGGCGGCCTGAGCGCAGACCGGCTCACGGTCCCGCAGAAGAAACCGTTCCTTCCCCGCCCGCTTTATAATCACCGGTTTTTGGATACGAAACCGTATTTCCTCCAAGTCCGGACTCATAGCGTCAGCCGTCTCTTCCACGAGTTTTTTCAGCCTGGGCGGAAGCACATGGAGCCATAGCTTGTTCGATACGCTTTGCAAATCATCACCCCATCCCCGGTACTTAACCATATGCGGCCCCCCTGATTTTATGACAAAAAAATAAGCCGCCATAACAGGCGGCTTATCTCTTAACTCACAGTAGTTACTATTCAATTCATTTTCAGAACCGCTTTGATCACTTTGCCGCTTTTCGTGTCCTCAAAAGCTTTGTTGATGTCCTCGAAATCATAGAAAGTGATCAGCCGGTCAAAGGAAAACTTGCCCTGGCGGTAGTAGCTGAAAAGTTTGGGGATAAAAACCTGAGGAATGGACCAGCCCTCCACCAGGCCCGCCAGAGTCTTGGTCGGGCCCACGAGTTCCGACTCCACATGGATCGTGAGATCCTGCGTGTTGCCCAGAACCACACAGACGCCCACAGACCGCACCGACACCAGAGATTGCCGCACGCAGGCGCCCAGACCCGTGCAGTCCACGGCGTAGTGAGCGCCGAGACCTCCGGTCATGGCCCGCACCGCCGCGGGCACATCCCGCGTCCGCGCGGCGTTGACCGTATCGGTGGCCCCAAGCTCCAGCGCAAGCTCCAAGCGGGAATCGACGATGTCGCAGGCGATAATCCGGCTCAGTCCCGCGATTTTTGCCGCCATGACACAGCTGAGACCCACCGCGCCGCAGCCCGTCACCAAAATGGATTCGTCCGCTCCGGGGCGCAAGTAATTGAAAATCGCGCCGGCGCCGGTCTGAATGCCGCAGCCCACAGGCCCTATGAGTTCCAGAGGCACATCCTCCGGAGCGTGGATGAGGTTGTTCCGGTGTACCACCGCGTAGGTGGCGAAAGCCGACTGACCGAAGAAGGATGAGACCTCCCTGCCTTTGTAGCGCAGCCGCTTCGTGCCGTCGAGCTGGACACCGCCGAAGTTTATGTCCTTGTTCACTTCACAGCCGTAGGGTCTGCCGCGGCGGCATGCCTCGCATTCGCCGCACCAGGCGTAAGAGAAGCCTACACGGTCGCCCACCTTAAAATCCGTGACTCCTTCCCCCAGCGCCTCAATGACGCCGCAGCCCTCGTGACCAAAGACAGCGGGCAGCGGCACAGGCACCTTCTGATTTCTCGCCACGTCGTCCGTATGACAGACGCCGCAAGCCGCCACCTTCACCAGGGTTTCACCGGCCTTCGGCGCGTCAAGTTCCATATCCACGATCCGAAAATCCTGTCCCTCTTCCTCAATCACCGCAGCTTTGATGATCATAGATAACCTTCCTTTCCGATGATAACGGGAGAGCCAGACACATATGGCTCTCCCGCAATTTTCAATGAGACTGTGACGCCGGACTCAGTTATCGTCTATCTCCCCGCGGTCGACCTGTTTTTTGTACGCAACGATGCCCCAAATACCGAGGACCACGATCACACCGACGAGATAAGCGGTGACAAATACCATGCGCTCCCCTCCTTACTTATCGTCTTTGGACGTCATTTTATAGACGCCGATCCAGATCAGGTTCAGAACAAGCGACACCACAAAAGCCTGTACAATGCTTAAATATGCCCAGTTCATACAATTCCCTCCTTCATATTCGCCAACCCGCTTCAAGCAGGGATCTGCCCGGCGGCTTCCTGCTCTTTAATCTGCCGCAGGATGCCTTTTTCACCCGGCATGACCAGCGCCAGGATAATGCCCAGGCCAAAGGTGACGACAAACACGGGGTAGAAACTCAAAGTAAAGTTCGGCGGACACCAGGACGGAAGAGCAAAGGTCCACCAGCAGTTCACAGCCAGAGACGCGACGAGATTGATCCACGCGGCCGTGCGGTTGACCTTCCAGAGCATGCCGATCAGGTAGCATATAAAGATGGGCAGACTCAGAGAGAAGCACCAGAAAAACAGAAGGATGAACACCTCCACCTTCAGAGACGGCAGGGCTGCCGCCAGCGTCACAATCAAACAGACGACGCGGCTGAGCCACATCTGCTGTTTCGGCGTGCGCTTTTTGGTGGAACACGGCGTGATCAAGTCGTCGCAGACCACGTGAGCGATGGCCAGAACCATGCCGCTGCCTGTGGACAGCAAAGCGCAGAGCAAAGCCACCATCAGGAAGCCCACTATGACCGGCGGCAAGTACGCCAGCACCAAATTCGGCACAGCCGTCATCGCGTCCGTCCCGGCGACCTGAGGCAGAGCGGCGGCTGTGACGCCCAGAATGACGAAGGGGAGACAGGCCATAGCGTTGATCATGCCGCCCGGGAGCGCGCCCTTGCGGATGGCGTTCACATCTTTGGCGCCCAGCATCGGCTGATACATGGCGTGCTCACTGGAAACAGAGAAGAGACAGAGAATAAGGCAGGGCACGATCTGGCCCCACAGCACAGTCGGCGAAAAATTGAATAAATTCGTATTCCCCGCCATGCCCGCCCCGGCGTAGTAGTCGGCCACGGCCTGATATCCGCCGGGCAATGCGCCGCCCAGCCAGAAGATCGCCATGAAGCTGCCGATGATGAGCATGACGGCGTTAATAATATTCATGTATGATGCCTGTAACATACCCGCAAACCATATGTAGATAATGAAAAGCAGCCCCGCGATCAGTACGCAAGCCGTAACCGACAGGCGCGCGCCGCTCAGAGTATAGATGGCCATTGCGGTACCAAAGAGTTCCGACATGGTGATGCCCAGCCAACCGGCGGGAGCCACGCAGGAATTCCAGATTTTTGCCTTGGGCCCAAAAACCTTGCCCAACGCCTGGGGAAAAGTTTGCACTTTTAACTTGAGGAACATAGGCCCGAACCACAGAAGGAAGATCGGCACCATGAAGCCGCCGGAGGTAATCCCCCACCACGCGGCGCCCATGCCCATGCCCCCGGCCTGCTGCCAAAGGGAACTGGTGTGGCCTCCGCCCAATGGCGCCAGAGTAAACGAACACATGACGGCGATCCATCCAAGCTGGCCTGTAGCGGTGAAATAAGACTTGCTGTCAGATACACTTTTGCTCGCGCGCATGCCAAAGAAGACACAGAAGAAACCAAAGTACACAATGGTAATGATAACTGGAACCATACTCTTTCATTCCCCCTTAAAATATGCGATGTACCTTCTCTCTTGGCGATACAGCCGGCCTCACCACCTCTCCGCCCGCGCCGGAATAATATTAAAACCAAAAAGCGCGGGATCCGGCGGACAATCATATGGACTGTTGAATTTCCCCACGCCTTTTGGTTTCACTATACCGATTACGTACCCGCTTGTCAAGCAGATAACTTTAAATTTTTTGACTATTCGGGCAACCCCTGTTCGGGCATATGGACTAACACAGGCGGCGCCCGCAACCCAAACGGGCGCCGCCCGCGTCAGCGTCCGCCGGCTTAAACGGAACGCGCCCCCTGCCGGGGCAGTCCTGTTCACTCATCGTCTTCGTCTTCCTCGTCGTCCTCCCCCAAAATCAGCAAATCATCATCGTCATCTTCATCATCGTCGTCGTCGTCCAAATCCTCATAAGTGAACAAAACGGCGCCGCAATTCGGACAAGTGATGTTCAGCAGGCTGTCCTCATCCATCATCTCATCCGGGTCAAAGCTGATGATCTCGTGGCAGCTCGGGCATTCCATCTCCAGCTCATCCTCGTCTTCGTCCCACTTGTCGTCATCCTCGTCCTCGTCGTCCTCGTCCTCGTAGATTTCATCCTCCAACTCGTTTAAATCATGGTCGATGGATTCCACATATTCTTCCAATTCCTCATGATCCTTCTTCATGGTCTCCATCTCTTTCACCAGCGCCTCAAAGATATCCAGCGCCGCGGAAACCAGCTTGCCCTCCTTTGTCTCCTTGTCCAATGAGCAGCCGTTGATCAATCCCCTGAAATAAGCGATCTGTTCTTTTAGATTCATTTTTCTCTCCTTCTTCAAATCCGGACGCGGCGAATCCTCAGGCGCGGCTCACATAATTGCCCGTGCGCGTATCGATGATCAGCATATCCCCCTCATTCACAAAAAAAGGAACCTGCACAGTGACGCCGGTCTCCATGGCCGCCGGCTTGCTGCCCCCGGAAGCGGTATCCCCCTTGATGCCCGGATCCGTCGTTTCCACTTTTAACTCCACCTGTTTCGGCAGATCCATGCCGATGACCTGTTCCTGATAGAACAAAATCCCCGTGTTCATATTCTCTTTCAAATACTTCGGCGCGTCCTCCAAAACAGACTCAGGCAAAGAAATCTGCTCGTAAGTCTCCGTATCCATAAAGGTCCAATTGCTGTCCTCTTTGTATAAAAACTGCATTTCCTTCCGCTCGACCCGGGCCTTGGGGAATTTCTCCCCCGGCCGGAAGGTTCTTTCCACAACGGAACCGGTTTTGAGATTCTTCAGCTTGCACCGGACAAAAGCCGCGCCCTTCCCCGGCTTCACATGCTGAAATTCCACCAGCTGCACCACGTCCCCTTCCAGCTCAAAGGTAACGCCGGTTCTGAATTCAGAAGTAGAAATCATCTTATTCCTCCTTAAATTATGTCATCACAGTCATGAATTCCAATGTCTTAGGAGACCGCGTTATATTCTCACACCCGCCGCCGGTGATTACCACCACATCCTCAATCCGGATCCCGCCCCATCCCGGCAAATAAATCCCGGGCTCCACCGTAAGAACCATGTTGGGCTCCAGTATCCGATCCTCGGTGATAGGACTGAACCGCGGATCCTCATGAATGTCCAGCCCCAGGCTGTGCCCCAGACCGTGGCCGAAATTGTCCCCATAACCTTCCCCCGTAATGATGTCCCGGGCGACACGGTCGATCTCCCGGGTGCTTCTTCCGGGGGCGGCGGCGGCGATGGCCGCCTCCTGAGCCTGGAGCACCAGCCGGTAAATCCGCTCCTGTTTCGCGTCGGGGCTGCCCATAACAAAGGTTCTGGTCTGATCGGAAGCGTACCCGCCCACCACACAGCCAAAATCCAGAGTCACCAGATCCCCCTCCGCGATGACGTTATCCGTGGGTTGTCCATGAGGCATGGAAGACCGCTTCCCCGCCGCGGCGATGGTCTCGAAGGACGGCCCTTCCGCTCCCAGCCTTTTAAACGTGGCCTCAAGCTCCTCGGCCGCCTCTTTCTCCGTTATGCCGGGCCGTATATATTCTTTCATACGCAATAGGGTTTCATCCGCGATTTTCATACTGGCCCGCATGAGCGCCAGTTCGTTCTCATCTTTAATCTGTCTCAGCTTGTAACAGGGATCCTCCCCCGGCAGAATCCCCGCGGAACCGTCCAGGCCCTTGCCCAGCAGTTCATGAGTCTTGAGCGTCATATGCGCCGCGTCCACGCCCAGCTTCCGAAAACCCGCGCCCTGAGCCAGGCTTTGCACAGTCGCTTTTAACTCCGCGTAGGGCTCGCCTTTCTGGATCCGCGGCACGAACCGGGAGGCTAAGGCGGCGGCATACTCCTCATAGCGGAAATCCGTAAACAAATAAGCCTCCCCCTGAGCGGATATCAGGAGATATCCGCTGCTGCCGGCGAACCCGCTCAAATAATAGATGTTTTTCTTATTCGTCACAAGAAAGCCGTCCAACCGGTTTTCTGTTAAAACTTCCCTGAATTTGGCCAGCCGTTCGTTCGTTTCCACTTGACACTCCTAATGGCGGGGACTTTGAGAGATTTTTTCCACCGCGTTGACGACCACCATCAGCAAATCCATGCGATACTGAGATTCCAGTATCTTGATTTTTGTATGAATATTCCCCATATCGCTCACGGCGTAGCTGGGGGGAATCTTGTTGAGTGCGTAAGTCGCCATATCATAGCGACATTTGTCGCAGAAACAGATATCCGGCCTCTGCCTTTGAATATCCGCCAGCGCGTCCCAAACCCACTCCTCGGCATAGTTGACCAGCTTATAACCAGATTCGTTTTCTTTCAAGCTCCGTTTCGATTCCATAATTCTTATGCTCCTTTAGACAATCAAAAAATTTGTGCGGCGACTCCATTCCCAACAAAACAATACAAACAATTCAATTAGGATTGTTTCGATATCTATTGGAAATTTCCTTCAATTAATCCAAAGTATTTTAAATTAGCCCAGGAGACGCTGAAGATGATCCTTATCCAGGGCGTGCCATAAAGCGGTGTCCGAAGAGATCTTTTGGCTTCGGACCAGGAAAGCCAGCGACATATCCATCGACTGCATCCCCCATCTGGGGCTGGTCTCAAGCACGGTCTGGATCTGATGCAGCTTATTGTCCCGGATGAGGTTGCGGACCGCGGGAGAACCGACCAATATCTCATGCGCCATAATCCGCCCCTGACCGTCCGCCCCGGGCAGCAGCTGCTGGGTAATCACCGCCCGCAGGGACAGAGCCAGCTGAAGCCGGATCCGGTCCTTCTGGGAACCGGGAAACATCTCAATCATGCTCTCGACGGCTTGAACGGCGCTGTTTGAATACATAGCGGCCAAAACGCAATAGCCCATTTCGGCCGCTATGAGCGCCAGAGAAGCCGTTTCAAGATCATCCAGACTCCCCAGCGCGATGACATCCGGATCCTGCCTCAAACACGCCCGCAGCGCGACCGGCATGGACTCGGCGTCATGCCCGATTTCCCTCTGCTCCACAATGCTCTTGGCGTGGGTATGCAGATATTCGATGGGATCCTCCAGGGTAATCACATGGTAAGCCCTGGTCTGATTGATCCGGTGAACAATGGACGCCAGCGTGGTGGATTTGCCGCTGGAAGCGGCGCCGGTGACCAATATCAGCCCCCGCAGCTTGTCCGGATTCAGCAAATCCGGCACCGTAGAGGAAAATCCCAATGCCTCCAGCTCCGGAATGTCGTCCGGCACCGGGCGGAAAACCAGACTGGTGCTGCCCCTTTGCCTGTAGGCGCTCACCCGGAACCGCCCCGCGCTTGGGCTGACAAAGGAGAAATCCATGCCCCCCTGCCGCAGAAACGCCTCAAATTGCTGCGCCGTCATCAAAGATTCCGCGATCTCCTGGATCATCGACCCGGTCATTCTGTTCCCGTCCCGGTCGTCCAGCCAGGGAACCAGTTCCCCGTGTATTCTAAAAAAAGGCCGCACCCCGGCTGTCAAATGAATATCCGAGGCTTTTGCCCTCACCGCGTAAAGCAGCCCCATTTCCAGATCCATATCACTCATCCTTCGTTTTGTCACGGAAATAACCCAGAATATGTTCTATGATTTGCTGAAAATCCATCTCCGAGGTATCCAGCTGAAAATCCGCGTTCCGATATATCTTGTCGCGTTCCTCCATCATCTGGACGATGTGATCCATATTATCCTTCTTCTTGATCGTAGGCCGGTTATTTCTGCGCTTGACGCGCTCGTAGATCACCTCCGGTCGGGCGGTCAGAGAAATCACGAAGAAATTCTTTTTGAGATATTCCAGCCGCTCCAGATCCGGCAAAAAATTCCCGCCCATGGCAATCACACAACTCTTGTGTTTGGCCATCCGTTCGATCACCAGGTTCTCTTCCGACCTAAGCCGGATCTCCCCATGTTTCCGGTATACCTGGGCGATAGACATGCCCGTCACTTTCTCTATTTCCTCGTCACTGTCAAAAAAACGCATGCCCAAAGCGGAAGCCAGGCGCTTGCCGATGGCCGTTTTCCCCGTACCCATAAATCCGACGAGTATGATGCTGTGTTTCAATTTCCGGACCTCCTTATTGTTTGGTGATATCCAAAAATACGCTCCAATACCCTCAGACATTTTGTCCCAACGAATTCATTCTTAGGATACAGCGGCGGCAGAAGAACCGTGTGGCAGCCCGCCCGGTTGCCCCCCCATATATCTGTAAAAATCTGATCTCCAATCATCAACGTTTCCGAGGCTTCCAGTTCCATCTCCCGCAGCGCGGCCCGGTAATGAACGCCAAAGGGCTTATGGGCTTTCGGGAAACAGCGGATTCCGAGATTTTGGGAAACAGGCACAGCCCGGTGAGGCTTGGCGTTGGTAAAAAGGCAGATTTTAAAATCCAGCGCCTTGGCCTCCCGAAAAAACCGCCGGGCTTCCTCTGTAATCCGGTTTTGCCTCCAGGGCGATATGGTATTGTCTAAATCGATCAGGATCCCTTTAAACCCTTTTTGGCGCAGTGCTTTCAAATCCAACTGCGCCAGCGTATCGACTCTGATCCTTGGATCCAATCGTTTCATAGACGGCCTCCCGCGTATATTGTCTCCATTCTAGCACAAATCCTTAAAAAAGTCATGCCCTCTACTTTTTGATTTCTTTAACTAATTTTTCCACCGCCCTCTTTTCGATCCGGGAGATATAGGATCTGGATATGCCCAGAATTTTCGCGATCTCCAGCTGCGTCCTGCGGCTGCCGTCGGACAGCCCGAACCGCAGTTCCATAATCATCCGCTCCCGATCGTTCAAGCCGTTGACTTTTTCCAGCAGCTGCTGGTATTCAATGCGGTTCTGCACCTCATCCGGCACCGCGTCCGCGCCGGAACCCAACACATCGATCAGGTTCACCGGATTGCCTTCCTTATCCACACCCACCGAATCATAAAGGGAGACCTCCCCCCTGGTTTTCCTCCCGGCCCGTAAATGCATCAGGATTTCATTCTCAATACAGCGGGCCGCGTAGGTGGCAAGCTTGGCGCCCTTCGCCGTATTATAGGTCTGCACCGCTTTGATCAAGCCGATGGTTCCGATGGAGATCAAGTCGTCACGGTCCTCCCCATTGCTTTCGAATTTCTTGACGACATGCGCCACCAACCGTAAATTCCTCTCGATCAAAATCCCCTTGGCTTTCTCCGACCCGGCCTCCAATTCCTTCAAATGCTTTGCCTCCTCCGCTTCGGACAAAGGCTGAGGAAAGCTGTTGCTGTTCAGATAGTGCGCCACCATCAAAAAACTGTTCACCAACGCAGCCGCCGTAATGATGATCGTTCCTAGCGCCATAACCCACCTCCCGAATTCAGGCGAACCCTTCGCTGAAATATTTTATGACTCAGAAGGCGGTTTCTTGCATGGACAATTTTTATTTCGCGTATGCGTATTCACATCGCCGTAGGGGCGGCATCGTCGAAAACATGTACTATGCTTTTATCCCAAAGTATTCACGGCGCTCGTAGGGGCGGCATTCTGCCGCCCGGGACCGTCCGGAAACAGGACGTCGAGGACGCCGTCCCCTACAAATGCATCATTCACGGCGCCGTAGGGGCGGATGGCAATCCGCCCTTTGTTTTCAGACAGCCTGGCCCGGGACCGTCCGAAAACGCGGCATTTTTTATTCCCCTCCTGGCAGGGGTGGTTCCTTCGTTGCGCCACCACCCCGTCAGGCGCGGTTCACGCTCCATCTTTTCGCGCCGGACGCGCAAACCTGGACACACTTGCCGCACCGGATACACTCCGGCGAATCCGGGCCGCCGGCATTCATCGGACACACAGACACACATCGGCCGCAGCCGCCGCAAGCCGAACGCTCCGTTTTGATATGGACGGCTGAAACACGGTTAAACAGCGAGTACAGCGCGCCCAGCGGACACACGAAGCGGCAGAACGGACGGAACATCCTGACCGCGAGGAAGACCGTCAGCAGCAGAACCGCGGTTTTCCACGCAAAAAGCAGCCCGACCGCGCCGCGAATCCGGCTGTTCGCGATTACAAGCGGTATGCCCGCTTCCAATGTTCCGGCAGGGCATATCCACTCGCAAAACGCCGGAAAGCCCACGCCGCCGCTTGCTGTCAGGTATGTCGGTATGCCGATGACCAAGACGGCCAGCACAACGTACTTGAGCTTGTTCAATATCCTGAAAAACGCGTATTCACGGCATTTTTTCAGCGGAATCTTATGCAGCAGCTCCTGTACCAGCCCGAAGGGACAGAGATACCCGCATACGAACCGCCCCGACAATACGCCCGCAAGCAAGATGAACCCATATACATAGAACGAGACACGGACGCTGAGATTGGCCGCCAGCGCCTGAATCGAGCCGATCGGGCACGCGCCCAGCGCGCCGGGGCAGGAGTAGCAGTTCAGTCCCGGCACGCAGAACTGCTTACTCCTGCCGCGAAAAATGCTTCCCGTCACAAAGCCCTTGAGATATCCATTTTGAGCGGCAGCCGCAACTATTTGAACGATCCCGCGTTTATCCAATCCCGATACACTCCAGACAAACCAGCGCAGCCTTGCGGAATATATCGGCCAGCTCGCCCCGATGCGCGCCGAAAGCAATCGCGGCCGCCGCCGCCGCCAGCAAAACCGCTTGTACGCGTTTCATTCTCATTCCCCCAGCGCCTGATCCAGCGACGCGCTGAAAGCGTCGTAATCCGCGGCGCCCGGGATATAATCGACGATCACACCGTTCGCGTCTATGACCCACGTCTGCGGTATGAACTCAACATTGTAGTCCGTGCCGATCGCGCCATAGGGGTCATAGGCAATCGGGTAAGTGTAGCCAGACCGGTCATAGTAACCGTCCACCTCCGACTCAGTCTCACCGATGTCAATGCCGAGAATCACCGCTCGGTCGCCATACACCTTATAAACCGCCTGAATCTCAGGGAACTCGCCCTGACAAGGCGGGCACCAAGTCGCGCTTACATTGAGCAAAACAGGCTTCCCGCGCAGATCCCACAGCGACACACTGCCGCCGCCGCGCAGACTGAGCGTAAAATCCGGCGCCGTCTGCCCGACACCAATTCCCACAGGCGGCTGCTCAAACGCGCCCCCCTGCCCCGAATCATAGCCGGCGCCATCCGGCCCCGTCCGGCGGTCACGCGCCGCAATGCCCACAGCCCCGGCAATCACAAGGATCACAGCCAATGATATAATAAAGATTCGTTTTCTCACGCGTTTACACACACCCCTTATCACCAAACTAAATTCTCCATACAGAAATAATACCACAAAACCGTTTGACCGTCCACGTTCATATATTGGCAGGATGCCGCCCCTACTGTTCTTGATTTAAATCCGCCCAAATTTTGGACGGAAAGCGGATAACAGTATATGCGAATCCGCTTCCAAGGGATATTTTAATGCGGATTCGTATGATGCCGACGCGTTATACACGATACCGTAGGGGCGGCATTCTGCCGCCCGAAAATCCGGATCCGCCCATGCCTGCTATAACGCGTTTCGCTAAATCATGCCAAGCTGCGAATCGCAGATATCGTACGGTTACGCTTGAAATCCCGCTCGGCTTGTGATATGTTGAATCAAAAGGGTCAATACCAATCTCATTGGAGGTGGTTATATATGAAACGGATGTATTTGCTCTCTGTGTTTACAGCGGTTATTCTTTTCTGCCCGGCCACTTTGGCGCACGCTTCCGAGAGGGCCTGGGACGTTTCGCCTTTTGTGAGCGGCGGACGCGTGTTCGTTCCTTTGCGAATGGCGGCGGAAACCCTTTCATGCCAAACCGTGTGGGACGACGCGGCAAAAGCGGCGACAGT
>JAISDM010000126.1 GCA_031264885.1 Peptococcaceae bacterium
CCGGATAAACTGACCCGCCGCGGGCATCCTAATAAAAGACGTTTTGCGCTCCCAATTTTGCTTGACAGAGAGCAAAAAATTCAGTAACGTATAGTTTGCGAGGTGCTGAGGAGGAATACACAGTAGTGGAAAAAATTATAATAAAAGGGGAAAAACGGCTGAGCGGAAAAATCACGGTCAGCAGCGCCAAAAACGCCGTCCTGCCCGTGATTGTGGCCGCCCTTTTAGTGGAAGGGAAATGCCGGATTCATGAAGTGCCTTTGTTGGCGGATGTGGAAACCATCTGCGATGTACTTAAAGAATTGGGCGTCCAGACCACGTTCCTGCCCAATCATGAATTGGAAGTAGACGCCACCATGATCGTGCGCTGCGAAGCGATGGACGAGTTCGTCCGGAAGATGCGGGCCTCCGTGCTGGTGATGGGCCCGCTTCTCGCCAGAATCGGCCGGGCGAAAATATCCATGCCGGGCGGCTGCGCCATAGGAGCGCGGCCCATCGATTTGCACCTGAAAGGCTTTGAAGCGATGGGCGTCCGCATCAGCATGGACCGGGGCTATATCATTGCCGAGGCGCCTCAGCTGCATGGCGCCAAGGTTTATTTGGACTACCCCAGCGTGGGCGCCACCGAGAACATCATTATGGCCGCGGCGCTGGCCGACGGCGCCACCGTCATTGAGAACGCCGCCGAGGAGCCTGAGATCGTGGATCTGGCCAATTTTATCAATAATATGGGCGGGCGCATCCGGGGCGCGGGAACCAAGGTGGTCAAAATAGAAGGCGTCAAATCCCTCGCAGGCGGCAGCTATCAGGTGATTCCCGACCGGATTGAGGCCGGCAGCTATCTAGCCGCGGCCGCCATCACGAAAGGGGACCTGGTCCTGGAGAATGTGATCACAGACCATTTGAAGCCCGTGATCGCCAAGCTGAAGCAAATGGGCTGCTTTCTGGAAGACACGGAAGCCGGGCTTCATATTGCCGTGGACGAGCCTTTGAAAGCGGTGGATCTGAAGACCATGCCCTATCCGGGGTTCCCGACCGATATGCAGGCCCAGTTCATGGCGCTTCTGACTCAGGCCGGCGGCACCAGCGTCGTCACTGAGACGGTGTTCGAAAACCGGTTTATGCACGCCGAGGAACTCAGAAGAATGGGCGCGGATATACGCATCAACGGGCTGACCGCCATTGTGGAAGGCCCCAACAAGCTCACAGGCGCGCTGGTGAAAGCCAGCGACCTCAGAGCGGGCGCGGCGCTGATCATCGCCGCGTTGGGCGCGGAAGGCGAAACGGAGATCATCAATACCCATTTTATCGACCGGGGATACGATCAGTTGGTGGAAAAACTGAGGAGCATCGGCGCTCACATCAAAAGGAGCCATGACGCGGGGTAGATGAGGGGCGACCCGCGCATACACGGGGAAATGCGCATTGTACGGGGCGCGGGCGGCAGAATGCCGCCCCTACGGATGCGACATACACGGGACCGTCCGGAAACGCGCCCGAAATATTGCCGGGCTTGTCTGGTCTCCGTCATTCTGGGTTTGTCCCGGAATCCAAAAATGATAAGCCAAGGAACCTGGATTCCGGGACAAGCCCGGAATGACAAGGTTTGCGATTCGTAAATTTGGAAATGCGCGTCTGTCAAGGACGGGCGGCATTCTGCCGCCCGGGACCGTCCGGAAACCCGGATCCGGCTCATGTCCGCTCCAGCGGTTTTCAGGCGCAATCTCAAACTTGCGCAATTTCACGGGACTGGTATATACTATTGTTAATCCTATTTTATACGGTTTTGGGGAGGCGAATTGCTTTGGTTAAGGTTTTGATTGACGAGGAACCGATGGCTTTGGGGGAGTTTTTGACTTCCAAATATTATAAAGCCGGAGGGTGGGAACTGTGCAGGGGTGAGTTGGTGGCGATGTCTCCGGCGCGGGCGGTCCATGAGGAGGTAGTTGTGAACCTTACGACGATGTTTAAAACTTTGTTAGGTAAGGGCAGGTGCAGGGTATTCGGCTCCAATGTCGGATTAAGGCTGTGGGAGGACGATTCCTGGCTGTCGCCTGATGTCTCTGTGTGTTGTGATGATTCGATGATAAAGGACGGTTGGTTTCTGAAGATTCCCGAACTAGTTGCGGAGGTGCTTTCCCGGTCAACCAAGGCTTATGATATGGTGCAGAAAAGGGAGATATATAAAGCGTACGGGGCGAAGGAGTATTGGATGGTTGACATTGATGAGCAGTGGATTCTGGTTGAGAATTTTGCGCTGAACAAGAAAATTTATTATGGTCTGGGAGAGACGGTGTCGTCTTTCTTGCTGGATGGGATCAGGTTCCCCGTGTCCGAATTGTTTTAACGCGGTTCTATGGGTTTTGGCATTTGGCGCGCCGGATTTTACAGGATTGGAGGCGGATTGGGTGAAAATGCTTTTGGACGACGACCGAATGGCGTTAAAAGATTTTGTCGGCTCAAAGTTTTACTGTGACGGGGGGTGGGTGTT
Source organism: Peptococcaceae bacterium (assembly GCA_031264885.1). Classification (GTDB taxonomy): domain Bacteria; phylum Bacillota; class Peptococcia; order DRI-13; family UBA5745; genus JAISDM01. Next base: position 2,492 of record JAISDM010000126.1, read on the forward strand.
GGTTGAGAATTTCGAGATCGGGACGAAAAGAAAGTTTGAATGGGGGGATGTCGCGGAGTCCGACTTCCACGCGGGATTTAGATTCCGTGTGGAGGATATATTAAAAGATGTTTAGCGGAAAGAGTGAAGAGCATTGACAAAACATAAGGAATACGGCTATGTGAGGGTGTCGTCGAAGGACCAGAACGAGGACCGGCAGCTAATCGCGCTGCGGGAGTACGGCGTCGCCCCCGAATTGATTTTTTGCGATAAACAAAGCGGCAAGGATTTCGACAGGCCGCGGTACAAGCTGTTGATGGGGCTTCTGGCGCCGAAGGATTTGGTGGTCGTCAAAAGCATCGACCGGCTGGGGCGCAATTATGAGGAAATCCTGGAGCAGTGGCGGATCATCACCAAAATAAAGGAGGCGGACATCCTTATTCTCGATATGCCGCTGCTGGACACGCGGAGCAGCCGCGACCTGACCGGGCGGCTCATCGCGGATATCGTGCTTCAGCTTATGTCCTATGTGGCCCAGACGGAGCGGGAGGCGATCCGGACCCGGCAGGCCGAGGGGATCGAGGCGGCGAAGCAGAGGGGCGTCCGGTTCGGCCCGCCGCGGAAACAGCGCCCCGACGACTTCGACGCGCTGGCGCAGGCGTGGATTCAGGGGGATATCACGGCCAGGAAGGCGGCCGCGAAGCTGGATGTGTCGCATTCCACATTCCTGCGATGGGTGAGGAACGAGTCGAGCCTATGCCCTGCCATTCCGGGCTTGACCCGGAATCCAGGCGACGGAACGGTAGATTCCGGGATAAACCCGGAATGACGAGCGGGAGAGAGACAACCGGGCGCTGCCGCAGGGATGGGTTTGGGCTTCGCCGCCGCGGAACTGGGGTGTCCCGGCCTCGGATCGCATCGCGCTGCCGCGGAGAAGAGGCGGCATCGCTGGGGCGGATAAGGCAAAACGCGCAAAACCTTGCGCAAAAGTATGCTAAACAGCACACTTTTGCGGGAAGAGTGTGCTGTTTAGACGCGTTCTCCGCGAGGATCCGTGCCAAAAGCCGGGCAAAACGGATATCGTCGCCGCCAAAAGTAAGAATTAACACGGTTCCTTGCGACGCTCTGCGCTTTTTGGCATAGTTTTGCGCGGAAGTTTGCACGTTTGGGTGATCAAGGAGCGCCAGCCGGCCGGTCGCCGGAATAAGCGCCGGCGAGCCATGCGCCTCTGTGAGCCGGACGAGTCTCCGGTGAGTCGTAGAGCCCCGGTGAGCCGGGCGAGTCTCCGGTGAGTCATGAGTCCCTGCGAGCCGGGCGAGTCTCCGGCGAGCCATGCGCTCCGGTGATTCGGGTCGATTGGCGGATTTTGGCGGGTCTTGTCAAAAAAGTGGTCGATAAGGTTGACTTTATCGACCAGTCCGAAAAAATAGATTTTGGCCTGTTCGGGTATATTAGCTGCCCGGATTTTTTTATGATAACCGCCGTGGAATCATATATAATCATATGTGAAATTATTGTGAACCACTTTTTTTCAGTATAACAAACGCGGTCGATAAAGTCAGCTTTATCGACCGCGTTTGCTGTATTTTTTCCAGTAGATCAACAATAAAGAGGGGGATTGAGAATGTCTGCCCAATGTTCCGTTATGTCATGCAATATTGAAAGTGAATCTTATATTTTTATCAGTTATGCGCATCATGACGCCGAAATCGTATTTCCAATCCTGGAAGCGGTCAGCGCCAGACGTTAAGACATTTTGTATGACAGAGGCATCAATATGACGCGCCGCTTG
>JAISDM010000167.1 GCA_031264885.1 Peptococcaceae bacterium
CCTGGCGCGCGCGAACCTGCTTGGGATTTTCATCCGCATTGGACCGCCCCCTCGACAAATCTCTCTCAGGGAATCATATGGGAGCCAAATCCAAAATATGCAAACAAAAATTACCGTCCGAAGGACATCCCCACACCGTAGGGGCGGCATTCTGGGCCGAGGCGATACGGTGACGCCGGCTGACGGCATCCCCACACCGTAGGGGCGGCATTCTGCCGCCCGGGACCGTCCGGAAACACGCCCATCTTTTTCATTCCCCCGCCCCTACGAACCGCTTCTGCTTCCGCCCCCGCCAGCTCAAGAAAAAAAGCCCGGCGGCGGCAGCCAGAGTAATCACGGCGCCGGGAATCAATCCCCGGGTCCGGTACCGAAACTGAATCTCATGGTCGCCCGCCGGCAGCTCCAGGGCAAGCAGCGCCCCGTCCCCCAAACTGATCGCGCGAACCTTCTCCCCGTCGACCCGGACGGTCCATCCGTCGTCATAACCGACGGACGTGAACAATATCCCCGGATGATCCGCCCGAACGCGGCCTTCCAGCCCGGTGTCCGTGTAAGACGTCACATCCAGGCCCTGACTTCGAAGCTGCTCATAGACCGGCCGGTAAGCCGCCTCATTAAACCGGTAGGCATACATATAAAACATTCCAGTGTCCGCGTCGTCCAAATCCACCTCAAAGCGAACGCTTTCCCCTCCTCGAACCACCTTCGCGTCAATGATATAAGGATACTTAATGCTGTGCGTTTCCACGGACTCCCCCCGGTAAACCCGAAGCTGTTGGATCTTGGACGACCGGACATACAGATAAACCGGCCCGCTCTCCGCGGGCGTCACGGTAAAACCGGCCTTGACGCTTTGCCCGGACTGAAGCCGGCTGTACCAATACTCGCCCCTGTCGCTCTGATTGGTGATCTCCATATTGCTCAAAGTATCCGGCGTAATCCGCAAAGGCTCAAAGACCGCCTGGCCCTGTCCGGCAGCCTTCTCTAAGAAATCCTGCTGCACAGCGAAGGGGTCGTTATTTTTGCAGTCCCAGTCCACGACGTCCTCCCTCACCATGAACCCCACCGGAAGATAATAAGGGTTATCAAAGATCCGAACTTCCCCCACCCTGTCCGTTTCTTCATAAATATGGCCCTCAAATTCGTCGTTCCGGCTCAAAAGACGCTTGATTGAGAACAAAGAGTTAAAGACCGGGGTGGAACTTCTGTATACATACCAGGCGGAGGATCCGATCATCCCCATTTTTTCCATAAGGCGGTTGAGGTCCGAATAAGAGGTGGAGGAATAATAGGAGATGCCCTTGTAACCGTACACAACAGGGGTATTATAGGTGGTTTGAGAGGTGAATTCCATCCGCTCGAATCCGGTTTCCAGGGATTCCGCCTGTCGAACCGCCGGCAAAACCTCATCCCGCTTGGCCAAATAATTATCCCTGGGATAAACGCCCGCCTGACCGATGCCGCCCGCGGCGTTAAACCCGATCTCCGCCGAAACCGCCAAAAACAGAATCAGCGCCCACGCGGTCCTCCCGGCGGGCAGCTTCACCATGGCATAAGCCAACACACCGTAAATCAGCACAAACAAAACGCTGGCATAAATCACATGGGGCTGGATGTTTTCCGACGGCAGTTTTTCCATCACAAAAATCATCAATACGGCAAGACCGAGAACCGTCAGTATCCTCTCCCCCGGTATCCGGTCCAGCTTCGTCAGCGTCTCGTAAGCCACGGACAGCAACAGGAACACATATAAAAAGGCGAACCGGAAAAACAGCGAGTTCGGGAAGTGCATCCCATGCCATAAGAAATCCAGATAATTAATGTTAAAACTCACCAGCATCAAAGCCAGCAGAGAAATCTTGCAAGCTTTCTCCTTGCCGGAGATCCCGGGATTGATCCAATACAAGGGGATCAAAATCCACACGGCGACGCCGCAGTAAACATTGGGCAGCCCCACGGTAATGGACGGCGTGACCAGCATCAGATGGTTCTCGATGATGTCCAGCATATTGGAATAAAAACGGATATTTTCCGGGAAAGCGGCGCCCGCGGCGGAAGAGTTGAGCAATCCGAAAAAAGCGGGCAGGGTAACGACGGCGGACAGCGCCCCGGCCAAACCGGAAAACAGAAGAAATTTCAAAAATTTCAGGCCCCATGGCCGGAAGCTTTCCGGAAAAGGCCCGGACAGGAGACAGTTCAAGAAAAAGAAGAAGGAAAAGAGACAAACGATCAGCGCGATATAGAAATTGCAGATGATGATCAAGCCCAAGACGACGCAATAGAAGGCGTAACGGTCCTCGTTTACGATTTTTTCAATGCCCAGCGCGGCCAGAGGGAACAAAGCGATGCAGTCAAACCACATGACATTCCAGTAATAAGCCAGCAGAAACGCGGGCAGCGCGTACATAACGGCAAAAGCGGCCGTTTTGTAATCCGCGGATTTAAATTTGTATTTTAAGTAAACAAAAAACGCCGCTCCGGAAGCCCCGCAGCGTAAAAAGACCAGACCCAGAAGAAACTCGTGGGTCCATTTTGCCGGGAAAAATACAGCCAGGAAATTCAAAGGGCTGGAGAGGTAATAGGCGTACCTGGCCAGGAAATTGGTTCCCAGCCCCGCTTCCCAGGAGAACATCAGGCTTCTCCCGTTTCGGAGCATCTCCCCGAATTCCATCAAAAACGGCGTATATTGATGAAAATTATCGATGATCATAATGCTGTTGTCGCCGAAAGGATACACGCCGATTTTCGCGAAAGCGGCGCCCAGGAGGACGATCGGCGTGAAAAAAGATAAGATCAAAAACCGGTTGCGTTTCAATACATCCATGATACCTGCCCCTGTTATAGTTATAATTTTAGCGGGATTTAAAAATAAACATTTTACTCAGAATATAATTCATAATGATCACAACCACATTGGACAATATCTTGGCCAGCATATCGTTCATATGAATCCATTCCACCGCCAGAATCATCCACCCAATGTCGAATACCCCGGACGCCAGCCGGGCGAGGACGAAAGAGGAGATCTCCCTCAGCAGCACATTCCGCCGGACGCTCCGGCTCTTGAACACAAAGAATTTATTGGTGACAAAGGCAAAGGCCACGGCCAGAATCCAGGCGATGACCGTGGATATCCTGTAATCGACGGCAAGAGGCCCCCTGACGGCCCAATAAGACACATAATTGACCGCCGTCGTCAGCACGCCGAAGATCAGATAGCTGATTTTTTCCTCTGTCAGAAACAGCCTCAACCGTTCTATCAAGATTGCTCTCCCTTGCTTTCTTCCTTAGGACTCGTTAAACAATAATCTGCGATTTTTCACTTGCCCTTTCGCCGCCGGACTGCGTTGTCGTCAGTCGCCATACCACTGCGGGTATGCCTCCTTCCTCCGCCTTGTCCGACGA
>JAISDM010000172.1 GCA_031264885.1 Peptococcaceae bacterium
CGGCTCCGCGTTTTGAATTTCTACGGCTCAATTTGCTGCAAAAGCCAAACTCGCTCCGCTCAGACAGTGGCTTTTGCGGGCGCAAATTTCGCCTAGAAATTCTAAAACGCTCCGCCTAATCGGCCGGCATCCTCCCCCTCCACCGGATGCCGAGCTAAACTATGATATGAATTGAAGATGATTTGTCGGAATCTATCTTAATCCAAAATTTTATGGTATAATTTCCGGGAAGGCATTTTTGTTTCGAGGGGGAGAGAATAATTGTTGAAAACGGAAAAGATCCCGGAAGCTGCCATTACGCGGCTGTCAGTGTATTCAAGACACTTGAATTATCTTGAGCAATCCGGGGTGACGACGGTGTCTTCTCAGGATATTTCAGATGGAATGGATGGGTCGTCCGCCCAGGTGAGAAAGGATTTGGCTTACTTTGGAGAATTTGGAACCCGGGGCGTGGGGTATGACGTTAGAGATTTAAACCGCAATTTGAAAAAAATCCTGGGTCTGTCCCATTCCTTGAAAGTGGTCATTGTGGGGGCGGGGAATCTCGGCGCCGCCTTAAGTCAATACAAGGGCTTTCTGGACCGCGGTTTCAGCATTCTGGCCGCGTTCGACCGGGATATGAGCAAGGCCGGCGGTTCTTTGAATCAGATCCCTATTTATCCTATGTATAAATTGGACGAGTTTGTCAGACAGAATCAGGTGGATATCGGCGTGGTGGCGGTGCCGGCCGCGTCCGCCCAGGAGACGGTGGACATATTGGTCCGGGCGGGCGTCCGGGGCATCTTGAATTTCGCGCCGAAAGCGGTGACCACGCCCAACGAGGTCGAACTGAGAAATGTTGATTTGTCGGTCAATATGGAGATACTCAGTTTCTACCTCGGCCTAAAGGAATTAAGAGCCGGTGAAGCAGAGGCGCAGGAATGAAACTGAAAGAGATTCAGGCCATTTTGGAGGCGGACAATGAGAATTAAAGCGTTTGCGGAGGCGTTGAATCTCAGATTGCTGACAGATCAGCCGGACGGATCGGATATTTCCGTCAGCGGCTGCTACTTGGGCGATCTTTTGTCAAATGTTATGGCGAAGGTCAAAGAGGGGGATCTGTGGATGACCGTCGTGACCAATCAAAATGTGGTGGCTGTGGCCCATTTGATGAATGTGCCGGCGGTGGTTTTCCTGGAAGGCCATCAGCCGATGCCGGAGACCCTGGAAAGGGGCAATTCCGAAAAAATCCCGCTGTTCTCCTCTGAAGAAAGCGCCTACGGGATGGCCGTCCGTTTCCACCGGTTCCTTCCGGAAGCGGAAGGGGAAGGAATGCCCTGATGAACGGCTGGGCATCGATCTTCATATCCACACGGCGCTGTCCCCCGCGCGGAAAGCGAGATGACCCCCGGGAACGTAATCGCGCGGGCCAGGGAGCTGGAGATTGACGTGCTGGCCGTCACGGATCACAATACCTGCGGCAATGTCCGCCCCTTTATGGAAAAAGGCGGGGGAATGGGCGTTTTGGCGCTGCGCGGACGCCGGATTTCTGAACCGCGGATTGAAGGGCGCGGAACACCAGGGAGGAAAAGGAACATTGAGAGAATTATCATTGCATATTCTGGATATTGTCCAGAACTCGATCGCGGCTCAGGCGAAGAATATAGAGATTTATATTTTGGAAAGCGAGGAAGAGGACCGTTTGACCCTTATGTTTCGGGACGACGGCAAGGGGATGACCAGGGAGGAAGCGCGTAAGGTCACGGATCCATTCTTTACAAGCCGGACCACCCGCCGGGTGGGGCTCGGGGCGCCGATGCTCAAAGCGACGGCCCAGGCTTGCGAAGGGGATGTGTCGGTGGAGTCGGCTGTGGGCAAGGGAACGGTGGTCCGCGCGGATTTCAGGCTGAGCCACATTGATTTGCCGCCCCTGGGCGACATGGTATCCACGCTGATCGCGCTGGTCACAGGTTCGCGGGATGTCAATTTTAAATATGAGCACCGCAATGATTATGAAAGGTTTGCGTTTACAACCGCCGAAATGAGAGAAATATTGGGGGATTTGCCCTTCAGCGATCCGGAAGTGCTGAACTGGCTTCAGGACTTTTTGGAGGAAGGAGAGGCGAGTTTAAAAATTTCGACATAATTGTAAATAATTTGATATTCATCCGCAAAATATGATATAATGATAAAAATATCATTTTTGTTTGGAGGATATGAAATGAGCCCGTTAAAAGATTACCCCATTGAGATGCGGCCCCGGGAGAAGATGATACGTTTGGGATCCGGCGCTTTGTCGGATTCGGAATTGCTGGCTATTTTGATTGGAACCGGATCCGCCGCGCAGTCGGCGCTGGAGTTGGCGCAGGAGCTTTTAAAAGAGGGTGGGATGCGGTTTTTGGCGCAGGCCGGCGTGGAGGATTTGACGGATGATTTCTTTGGAATGGGCAAAGCGAAGGCGTGTCAAATCAAAGCCGCCGTGGAGCTGGGCAAGCGGATATCGGCTTCCGATCTGGCGGGGAACCCGGTGGTTCGCACGCCGCAGGAGGCGGCTAAGCTGGTTCTGGGGGACATGTCCCATCTGGACCGGGAACAGTTCAGGGTGATGAATCTCAATACCCGCAATCAGGTTCTGGCTGTGGATATTGTCTCCATCGGCAGCCTGACTTCTTCGCCGGTTCATCCCAGGGAGGTGTTTAAGATGCCGCTGAAGCGCAGCGCGGCCAGCGTGATATTGTTTCACAATCATCCCAGCGGGGATACGAAGCCCAGCGACGCGGACGTGGAGGTGACTTTGCGCTTGAAGGAAGCGGGCAGGATTTTGGGCATTGAGGTGTTGGATCATCTGATCATTGGTTATAATATTTTTTTGAGCATGAAAGAAAACGGATTCTTTTAAAGGGGGATACTATCCTATGGCGTGGTCCAGGGACTTGGGCATAGATTTGGGAACGGCCAATACGCTGGTTTATTTGTCGGGCAAGGGGGTTGTGACCCAGGAGCCTTCCGTGGTGGCCATCAATCAAAACACGGGGCAGGTTCTGGCGGTGGGGGAGGAAGCGAAGCAGATGATCGGCCGGTCGCCGGGTTATATCGTCGCGATTCGCCCTCTGAAGGACGGCGTGATCGCGGATTTTGACGTGACCCACAAGATGCTGAGCTATTTCATCCGCAGGGGTCTGGGCGGGAGCGTCGGATTCGGCAGACTGCGGGTGGTGGTATGCGTTCCCACCGGCATTACCACGGTGGAGGAAAGAGCGGTGAAGGACGCCACCATACAGGCGGGGGCGAAGGAGGTTTACCTGATCGAGGAACCTATGGCCGCGGCGATCGGGGCGGGACTCCCCATTCACGAGCCTATGGGCAATATGATCGTGGACGTCGGCGGCGGAACCACCGATGTGGCGGTGATTTCTCTGGGCGGCATCGTGACCTGCCGCAGCATCCGGATCGGCGGCGATGAGATGGATGAGACCATCATTCAAAGCATCCGCAAAAATTATAATTTGTCCATCGGGGAAAGAACGGCCGAGGATATCAAGATGACCATCGGAACCGCGGTGGATATGGGAGAAGACGAGCAGTACGAGGTCAAGGGCCGGGACCTGGTCAGCGGCCTGCCCAAGATGATCGTGGTCAATTCCGCGGAGATCCGCGAGGCTTTGTCGGAATCTGTGGCGGCTATCCTGGACGGCATCAAGATCTGTCTGGAAAAAACCCCTCCGGAATTGGCGGCAGACATTATTGACCGGGGCATTGTTCTGGCTGGGGGCGGCGCTTTGCTGCGCGGACTGGACACGCTGATTCAGGAAGAGACGGGCATTCATGTGTACGTGGCCGAATCGGCGTTCTCGGCGGTGGTGCTGGGCGCCGGAAAAATACTCGAAAATATTGACGCGCTGAAGCATATGTCTTATTCAAGCGAAAGATAGGTTGGGTGATGGGCGTTGACTCGAAAGGGCTTGTTTTGGACGGCCGGTTTGCTGATCATCGTGTTTCTTTTTTTCAGAATCATGGACATCACGGGATGGATGGAGAAGGATATGTTTTTGGTGGGGAAGCCGCTGAGAGAGATCGCGCTGCCCTTCCAGCATTTTGCCTCTGTTTTTGGAAAAGCCGTGGGGAATTTAGGCGATTATATCAGCGATAACGAGACCCTTAGAGAAGAGAACGCTCAGTTAAGGGATCAATACACCCAACTCCAGAGTCAGCTCTCTGAATTCCGGGAGGTGCGGGCGGAGAATATCCGGCTGCAGTCTCTGCTGGATTATAAGATATCCAGAATCGAGAATTATGATTTGGTGGTCGCTCAGGTAGTCGCCCGCAATCCCGGGAACTGGTATCAAACCATGGTGGTCAACCGCGGTTCCAATGACGGCGTCGCCTGCGATATGTCGGTAGTCAATTCCACCGGGCTGGTGGGGCGGATCGTGTCGGTGACGCCGAATTCGGCGGAGGTTCTGCTGCTTCTGAGCAACGACGCGGCGGTTGGCAGCAGGATCTTTGAAACCCGGCTGACTACGGGGGTTGTGGTGGGGACCGGTGATTCCGGGACGCTCCAGATGATTCATCTGCCGCACGATATGGAAATTGAGCCGGGGCAGACCGTGATTTCTTCCGGTCTGGGGGATATTTATCCGAAGAGTCTTCCCATCGGCGTCGTTCAGGAGATCGTCATGGATCCGAACGGCTTGACCAAACAGGCCATCGTGACGCCTTTTGTGGATTTTTCGCGGCTGGAGGAGATCATGATCATCCGCAATATCTGGAAGATCGAGGATCCTGATCCGGAGCCTGAGCCGGAACCCGATGCGGAGGGGTCTGATTCTGTTGTGCCGGAGGCGGCGCCGTGATGTATTATGTGATGATCTTTGTATGGGCGTTTATAGGGATCGTGATTCAGACGATTCTGGGGGAGACGTTCTCCCTGGCGGGAATGACGCCGGATTTGCCGCTGATCATTGTGGCGTTCAACGCTATTTTTGACGGGCCCAGGAAAGGCGCTTACACCGGCGTAGGGATCGGGCTTCTGGAGGATTTATACATTGGCCGGTTCATTGGCATGAACGCCCTGATCAAGGGTGTCGTGGGATTCATATCCGGGCGGCTGACCCAGGGCGCTTTTCGCGAGAACATGTGGGTGCCTGTGCTGACCGTTATGATCAACTCGGCTTTGAGTATTGTGATGTATTATCTGACCGGCAGGATTCTGGGGGAGCAGTGGGGTCTGAGCGCCCTGTATTGGAAGGGGATCCCCCAATTTGTTTACACGCTTTGTCTGGCGCCGTTTTTGTATGGGCCGTTCTTTGGTTTTGCCAACCGGCATTTGAATAAACAGGAAGGCTGGGATGAGATATGATCGCGAATAATGGGATTACGACGGCCAATCATGAGGAAGAGATCCGTCTGCTGATGAAGAACAGCCTGCATTTATACCTGGGCGCCATTATTTTGATTTTTGCCCTTCTGGTGAGCAGGGTGGCGTGGCTGCAGCTGCTGAATCAGGATTATTATCAGAATCAGTCGGAGCATCAAGCCACCCGGTGGATCCCGGAGCAGGCGCCCCGGGGCGAAATCGTGGACCGCAACGGCAGCGTGCTCATATCCAACCGGCCTGTGTACAATCTCACCCTGAATTATCTTGGCCTGAAGGATCAGGATATGGAGGCGGTGATTTCTCAGCTGGTGGAGCTGGTCCGCGATCCGGCCATTACGGAAGACAGCATCAAAGAGATGATCGCAACGCAAAACAACCGTCTGTTTGAGCCGATTGTGATCAAGAGGGATATCTCTCTGGAATTGTTGACGCAGCTGGAAGAGCGGCGCAGGGAATTGCCGGGGGTCATGATCGAAACCAGCCCTCAGCGTTCGTATCAATATGGAACCCTGGCCTCTCATCTTCTGGGCTATGTGCATTCGGTGACCAAGGAAGAATTGGAACAGCCGGAATACAGCGAATACGGGCTGGCGGATTTGATTGGAAAAACCGGTGTGGAAAAAAGATACGAATCCGAGCTTCGCGGCGAAAACGGCTACCGGCAGGTGGAAGTGACGGCGTCGAACCGCCCGGTGAGAGAGATCATGTATTCGCCGTCGATGGTGGGGGACCGGATTGAGCTGACCATCGACGCCGGCTTGCAGCGAACGATGGAAACCGCCTTTGACGAGACTTTGATCGAGGTTCAGGAGAAGAACCCGAAGGCCCAGGCGGGGGCGGCGGTGCTGCTGGATGTGAAAAACGGGGGCGTTCTGGCCATGGTGAGCCGCCCGGATCTGAATCCCGCGGATTTCAACGGGAAGTCGCTGACCCAGGCCCAGGCGGATTATTATTTCAGCGTTGAGCCTCCCGCGCTGAGAAACCGCGCCATTCAAGGCAGCTATGTGCCGGGCTCCACGTTTAAGCCGATCACGGCCATGGCGGCGCTGGCTTCGGGGAAGGTGAAGCCGGAGGATACGGTGGTCTGTACGGGGCGGTATTGGAACAAGCCGTATATTCAATGCACCGGTGTCCATGGAAGGGTCAATATGTATCAGGCCATGGCCAAAAGCTGCAATGTGTATTTCCAGGAAATAGCCCGCCGCACAGGGATCGCTATGATCGGCGAGGTGGGCAATGAATTCGGGCTGAGCGCGCCTACCGGCGTGGATTTGCCTTATGAGAATACGGGGCTTCTGCCTTCGCTGGAATGGCAGCAAAAGGAATTCGAAAAAAGGGCGGAGGGCATCAACGCGCAGATCGACGCCAAGATTGAGGAGTTCAACAACGAGTATCAGCCCCAAATTGACCGGGCGGAAAGCGACGCGGAACGAAGCAGGCTGGAAAGGGAACTGCGGGATAAGGTCCGGGTATGGGAATCCGAACGGGCGAGCCAGCTGGAGCATTACACCAACTGGCATGAGTTCGACACCTATAACACGGGCATCGGGCAGGGCTACAATCAATACACGGTGATGCAATTGGCCGCGTATACCTCCGCCATCGCCAACGAGGGCTTGTACCAGACGCCTTATGTGGTGCGGCGGGTGGTCGCCTCGGACGGGACTGTGGTGGAGGAGACGGCGCCCCAGACGAGGCAGGTGGCCGTGCCCGCGGATGTGATCAAAGAGGTCAAGCAGAGCATCCTGACGGTGACCCAGCCCGGGGGGACGGCCTGGTCTCTGTTCCGTCATTTCCCCCCTGAGATCAAAGTGGGCGCTAAGACAGGCACGGCTCAGCCCGGCAGGCCGGGGTACGTGAAGAATAAGGATTTCGACGGGGTATTCATCGCCTTCGCCCCGGCGGACGACCCCCAGATCGCTTTCGCGGGCGTGATGGAGTTCGGCCAGGGCGGGACGGTGTCCATCGGTCTGGTCGCCAAGAAGGTGTTTGAGACGTATTTTAATGTGGCGCCGCAAGCGGCGGCGCCGGTTACGGTACGGGAGATTCCGCTGACGGATGAAACCCCCGCGGCCGACGGGCAAGCCTCGGAGGATTTGTCGGATACGCCGGACTTGACGGGTTTGACGGGCTTGACGGATGAAGCCGGCACGCTGCCCGCGGAGGACGACTGGAGCGGGCAGGCCGGGGAATCCGGGCAGTCCGGGGAATTCGCGGAGGACGGCTGGGAGCGGATGGCCGGCGAACAGCCCGCGGAGGATGAATGGGGGGCCGGCGAACAGACGCCTCAATATATGCCGGACGAGCTGCCGGCGGAATTTAGGGATCCGGGGGAGTGAGGCAGGTTTGAAAAACAAGAGCGTCTTAAAAAATATAGATTATGTCCTGGTAGGATGTGTCACGCTGATTCTCGTCGCCGGTTTTATGGCGCTGCGTAGCGCCACGGTCAACGCCAGCGATTTTTACGGCATGAACTTCGTCGCGAGGCAAATGGCGTGGAGTCTCATCGGTTACGCAGCTTTTTTTCTGATTCTCCTGTTCGATTACAGCAAGCTGGCCAAGTACCATGTATGGCTCTATGTGTTGAATTTGGGACAGCTGGCGGCCGTGCTGGTGTTCGGAAAGTCCGTTTCCGGCGCTCAGGCGTGGATCCCCATCGGCTCGTATCAGTTTCAGCCCGCGGAACTGGCGAAGATCCTGATGATTTTGGGTCTGGCGCAATTTCTGGTTCCGCGGATCGGCAAACTGAATAAATATACTCAAATGCTCCCCGCGTTTATATATGTGGGGATCCCCCTCGGGCTCATATTGCTTCAGCCCGACTTGGGAACGGGGCTGGTGTTTGTGGCGATTCTGTTCGGTATGCTGCTGGTGGCGGGGGCGTCGCCGGTCAAACTGCTGCTTCTGATTGTGGGCGGCGTGGGCGCGGTGGTATTCGCCATATACGCCCATTATAAGTGGGGGCTGCCCATCCCCCTGAAGGACTATCAGCTGATGCGCCTGGTGGTCTTTGTGAATCCCAACATTGATCCGAGGGGTCATGGCTGGAACGTGATTCAGGCGCAGATTACCGTGGGTTCGGGCGGATTGTTCGGCAAGGGCTGGGGGATGGGATTTCAGACGGCCAATGAGTTTTTGCCGACGCAGTGGACGGATTTCATCTTCTGTGTGCTGGCGGAGGAGTTCGGCTTCATCGGATGCGCGGTCTTGCTGATTCTGTTTCTGGTGCTGATTTTCCGCGGGATCCAGATCGCTCAGGGGGCGAAGGATCCTTACGGCGCGCTGGTGGCGGCGGGGATTCTGTCTATGTATGTGTTCCATGTGCTCCAGAACGTGGGAATGGCCGTGGGGATTATGCCGATTACGGGCATACCCCTGCCCTTCGTCAGCTACGGGGGAAGCTCGCTGCTGGCGAATATGGCGGCTTTGGGGATCATCATGAGCATTCATATATATAAAGACACAAATATGTTTAACCGGCCGCTGTAGCGTTATGTTATAGGGATTCATCGGGCATATCCACGTATTGAAATTCGCCTTTGGTTACGACCGCGCTGCCGGAGCTGGCTTCCATAATGGCTGCTGTCACGTTTTTTTCCTGCTCGGGGGCGACCAAAATTACGAAACGAACTTTTTCGGTGTATTGAATATGATGGATTATAATGTTTAAACGCGCGAGTTCTTTTTGGATGGGATTGAGGAACGGATAAGCGGCTTCCGCGAAGCAGGTCAGATGGAGAACGCGGGTAATGACGCGGCCGGCCAGCACGGCGATTCTGGCGCCTTTCGCGTAAGCCCGGGTCAGTCCTCCGGCGCCGAGTTTGACGCCGCCGAAATACCGGGTGACGACGACGGCCGTGTGGGTGAGCTGTTCTTTTTTCAGCGCTTCAAGGATGGGGATGCCGGCGGTTCCCTGGGGTTCTCCGCCGTCGCTGAAGCGCTGGGAATTGGAATCCACGATATACGCCCAGGCGTTGTGGGAGGCGTTCCAATATTTTTTTTGAAGGGACTCGATTTGCGCCAAGGCTTCTTCTTTGGATGAAACAGGAAATCCGTGCCCGATAAATTTGGATTTTTCGACGATAAATTCGTCTTGAGCCATATTTTGGAGCGTTTTATAGGATTTGAGCATGAGCTCCGACGCCCTTTCGGTTAAATTTTCTTGCCATACGCCCGCCGTAGTAATATAATAGTAAAAATATAAATGGGCAAATGGGTATTTCGACGCTGAATGTTCTTGCAGTTTCGTCGTTTAGGGATATAATGAAAGTGAAAAATAAATCAAGGAATGTCTTTTATTTGTAATATATTTTGAAGGAGGTGGTCATGTATGAAAATAAGAAAAATAAATGAAGATAAAATACAAATCATTATAACCAATCAGGATCTGGAGGAAAGGAATTTTGCCCGCTGGGAATTGATGCCTTTAAGTCCCAAACTCCAGGAATTGTTCCAGGATCTGCTGGAAATGGCTTACCGGGAGTGTGGCTTTGAGATTGAGGAAGATTCCCAGCTGATGGTTGAGGCATATCCTTTGACAGTAGACAGCTTCGTGATCATCATGACCAAAATCCCCGTGGACTTGACCAAAGAGCAGCAACATTCGTTTATGGGCATTGAGAGGGAGCTGGACGAAGACGACGATTTGCTGGAGCGCGGACAGGATCAGGTCTGGTTCTTCGGCAATCTGGAGGACTGTATGCTGGCGTGCGGCAGGATTATCCCGGATTATGTGGAAGCCAGCGCGTTGTATAAATTTGAGGAAGGATACTACCTTGCGATTAAGACCATAACGGACGCGCATGTGGACATTGGGGCGATTATGGGCGAGTATGGGGAATGGGTCGCCGCCAGTGAGGCGTTTTTTGTAGAGCATGGGACGGTGCTGACGCCTTCTAACGCTGTCACCAATTTGGCCAGTATCGTAAGATGATGTAAGGTGATGTTGGATAAAAAAACGGCCGGCGAAGTGTTTAAGGTGTTGGAGGCGCAATACGGCGGCATTGGGACGGCCTTGAATTATGAAACGCCTTTTCAGCTTTTGATCGCGACGATGCTGTCGGCTCAGACGACGGACGTCCAGGTGAACCGTATGACGCCCAAACTGTTTGCGGATTACCCCGACGCGCGGAGCATGGAGAAGCTCACCGCGGAAGAATTGTCGGAATATATCAAAGGATGCGGCTTGTATCGCGGCAAGGCCAAACATATCTTGGCCGCGGTTTCTATTTTGACGGCAAAGTATCAGGGGCAGGTTCCGGAGAGTCTGGAGGAATTGACGGCCTTGCCCGGGGTGGGCAGAAAAACCGCCAATGTGGTTTTGTCCAACGCTTTTGGGCAGCCTGCTTTGGCGGTGGATACGCATGTCCTGCGGGTGTCCAACCGGCTGGGACTGGCCCGGGGGAAGGATCCGCTGAAGGTGGAGGAGCAGTTGTGCGGGCGCCTGCCCCGTGAGGTTTGGGGGCAGGCGCACCATTGGCTGATTTGGCATGGCAGGAGAATCTGCAAAGCGCAGAAGCCTTTGTGCGGGGAATGCGCGCTGCGGGAGCTGTGCCCGGAGCGGAATTCCAATCCGGAGTCTGGCAAAGCGCCCGGCGAAGGAGGAGCCGGGGCTCTTACGGACTCCGCGTTTTGAATTTCTACGGCTCAATTTGCTGCAAAAGCCAAACTCGCTCCGCTCAAACAGTGGCTTTTGCGGACGCAAATTTCGCCTAGAAATTCTAAAACGCTTCGCCTAATCGGTCGTCATCCTCCCCCTCCACCGGATACCGAGCTAAACTACGAATTGAAGCGATGTTCATAATAGATATTATCTCTTTTGTGACAAGTTGT
>JAISDM010000182.1 GCA_031264885.1 Peptococcaceae bacterium
CCTGTGTCTTTGTCGGACAGGTACACAAGCAAACCGCCGTAGCGGTAGTTCGAGAAAACAAGTTCTTCGATGGATGTGCCGTCCGGCTTGATGTAGCAGTGCTGCTCGTTGTTGATGGAGAGGTGATAATTGTTGGACGGCACGGTCTGACGGACGATGTAATAGCCGCTGGGGATGCCGGAGAGGACGATCACGCCGCTTGAGTCCGAATCAACCGTAGCGATGAGCGTCCCGTAGCCGCCGCTCAGAGCGTCGTTGGAATAGTAAATCTCGAAGCGGGCGCCGCCGAGCATGGTGTGGGTCACGATGTCCTCGATCTTGATCACGATGGAATTCAGCGGATAGTTCTCCGCCGCGTCCGCGATACGGGCAGTCAGGCATACGCAAAATATGACCGTGAGCAGAAGCGCGGTCGGTTTCTTGAGATTCATATGGTTCCCTCCTGTTTTTATAGGTGGTTTACATACTGCCGAATTTGACGGTAATGCCGGGATAGTTGGGGTTCAAAAAAATAACGCCGCCAATGGGCGGCACGGCGGGTGAAGGCTCAAGCGATGGTTCAGGAGAAGCTTCTGGCGAAGGCGCGGGGCTTGACGCAGGCGACGGCACGGGACTTGGCACAGGTGAAATCATTGGACTCGACACGGGAACAGGCGTCGCCGCGCCCAGGGGATCGCCGCTGCCGTTGGTGATCGTCATATTCCCGAAGGCGCCACCGCTTCCGGCGGACATATTCCCGCCGCCCGCGCCGCCGCAGTTGCCCGCGCAGAGTGTGGAACACAAATAGCCGCACCAGTCGCCGCAAGCGCCCCGCTCTCCGCTGTTCGGATTCGTGCGCGGATCCACGTACAAATCTTCGCGAGTCTGCTCATAGGTGTAACTGTTTTCACCCGGCGCGAGGTGCGTCCGCACGGTCGGATTCGTTGGCAAACTGTATCCCGGCGCGGGCTTGATTTCCGTCAGGACATACCAGCCGGGGAGAACGTGGGAAATGACGATCAGCCCGCATTGGGTACGGTACTCACCGAGAGATGTCACGCCGCCCGCCGGACTTTCATAGTCCACGCGGTAGGTTGCGTCGCTGACCCCGCGCCCGGTCAGGCCGTTGGTCTTGATGAATATAAGCGTTGGTTTCAGGAAGTTTTCGTAGATTATTTCCGTCGGCTCGTACCATTTGAGCAGAACCTGCTTGATGGGATTCACGCTCAGCAAGTATTCAGTCGGGGGCAAAACCTCAGTCACGGTATAGACCGCTTCTTCCAGCAAGTAGCCGGTTGCGGGAGAAAGTTCGATTTTGCCGTCCGCGTCCGTGAGAAATTCGCCGATGGTTTCGCCTTCCGTCCGCCGAACCGTAAATTTCACGTCCCGGAGTGGTTCCCCCGTCACCGCGTCGCGTTTCAGGATGCGGAGTATCGGGCGGGGGCGGTCAAAAAACTCCAATTGTTTGTTGTCGCCGCCCTCCAAAAGGATTTCCTTCCGCGCGTCATCCTTGAAATAGCCATAGGGTTCGTCGATCTCTTGTATGGAGTAAATACCGGGGTCAAGATCCGTCCAGGTGTACCTGCCGTCCGCGCCGGTGATTTGAGTTTCACTCCAGGTTTCGCCCTCGGTTCGCCACAACCGGAAACTCGCGCCCGCAAGCGGCTCATTGCTCAACTCGTCATACTTGACAATGGTCAGCGTGGGTTTTTTGAGATTCGTGAATATCACGGGACTGGTCTGTCCCCATCGCAATTCGATGTCCTTATGCTGTGGGTTTAAGACGTAGCCATCGGGGGCGACGATTTCGTCGATGCTGTAGACCGCTTCATCCAGCAAGTAGCCAGTTGCCGGAGAAAGCTCAATTCTACCGTCCGCGTCCGTCAAAAATTCTCCGACCGTTTCGCCTTCGGTCTTTTGGACTTTGAACTTCGCCCCGGCCAGCGGTTCTTTTGTTTGCTCGTCCAGCTTGACGATCTCCAGAACCGGGCGCGAGCGGTTGTCGAATTTCACCGTCACGTGTTCGCCGCCTGCCAAATACACGTCTTTGGGCTGGTTTGCGATCAGGTAGCCATAAGGGGCGGCGATTTCTGTCACGGTATACCAGCCATCGGCGAGGTTCTCCAGTGTGATCACGCCGTCTGCGTCTGTCATGCCCTCAAATACGATGGAACCGTCCTTATGTCTCACGGAAAATTCCGTGTCCGCCAGTGGCAGGCCCGTTCCTTCATCGTATTTACGGATGGTCAGGCTGGGTTTACGCAGATTTGTGAACTGCGCCACGCCTGTGCGATTGGGGAACAGCGTGATCAATTGAGGCGGATTGCCGAGCAAATAGCCCTCCGGCGCGAGGGTTTCCGTGATCTCATAGACGCCCGGGTCCAGATCATATAGCCAAGCTTCTCCCGCCGCGTCTGTGGTGACGTTTTCCAGCGTGGCGCTGTCGGCCTGGCGTACCGTAAAGCTCGCACCTGCCAGCGCCGCGCCTGTCTTTTCATCGCACTTGACGATTTTCAAATCGGGTTTATGCGCGTTGTTGACGACGAGGGTGGAAGTTTTGCCTGGGAAAAGTTCTATGTGATACTCGGTCGTATCGGCGACATAGCCTTCCGGCGCAACCAATTCTTGAGCGGAATATACGCCCGAAAACAGGTTGTCTATGAGGATGCGTCCATCCACATCCGTCACCCGGTCCAAGTAATGGGCGCCGTCCTCAATTCTGGCGATCCGGAAAATCGCGCCGGCCAGCCGAAGCCCAGTCTTGGAATCCAGCTTGATGATCTCAGCGGAGGGTTTTCGGGTATTCGTAAAGACAAACTGCGCGTTTTCGCCGGGATTGATCTGTACCGTGCGGATGGCGTCGTCTATGAGATAGTCCTCCGGCGCGGTCAGTTCTTGAACCGTGTACGCGCCCGGTTCCAGCGCGGAAAGGTCGATTTCTCCGTTCACATCGGTGGTATACTCATTCGCGAACGGGCCGCCCACTTGCGCGATGCGATACCGCGCGTTGGGCAGCGGGGCGAGGGTGGCGCTGTCCACCTTCACCAGCCAGATACCCGGTTTGACCAGGTTGAAGAAGATCAACTCGGCGATATATCCCTGACCGTCGCTGATTTCAATCCATTGGGCGGTGGTATCCAACACATAGGGTTCCACAGTGGCAACCTCACGGGCGGTGTAGGTTCCCGCAGGCAGGTTCAAAAGTTCGATTTTGCCCCAAGCGTCGGTCACGTAAACGCCGAATAATTCGCCGTCATGCCATACTTCAAAGCTGACGCCCTCGATGGCGGTCATCGTCTGGCGGTCGAACTTTGTAATGCGTAAGCCCGGCTTGGCCTTATCGGTCAGCACATAGGAGGTTTCGCCCTCGCTTTGCGGTACGACGTTCACGGTGTGAACGGTGGCATCCAGCGCGTAGCCCTCCGGCGCGGCGATTTCCTCGATCTCATAAGCACCTGCAGGCAGTTTAGCGAACACGGTGGAACCAGAGGAATCCGTGGAACCTTCCTGGGTCGCGTTGGTCACAATATTGCGTATGCGGATCGCCGCGCCGGCCAGGGGTCTGCCGTTCGCCGCGTCGCGCTTGACGACACGCAGGGTTCCGTAAGGCGCGTTGACAAAAGTCAGTTCGGCGGTTTCATTATAGCGTACCGTCACGTTTTGCGTCTTGATTTCAGGCGGCAAGTGGTAGAGCGGCGGGGATGTTTCCGTTACCGTGTAATTGCCCAAGACGGAGAGGGGAATGTAGATCGCACCGCTGTCGTCCGTGGCAAGGGAGTAGATGCGCTGTCCTTCCGGGTTGAGGATGTCAAAAATCGCGCCCGCCAGCGGCGCGTCTGTACCTTGTTCCAATTTGCGAATGATCAGACCGGTACCCTGCCCAGAAGTAATCTTTCCCGGCGCTTTCGCGTATTGAGACGCGAAAGCGGCGCTCAGCGGTATCTTAGGATCGCGTTCCACGAGGTATCTTTGATATTTGTTCCTGTCCGCTTCAGCGTAAGCGATGTAGATATCGTCGTTATTCAAAAGTCCTTCCGCCAACAATGTCGGCGGAGTGTCCGCATCCGGATCTACCTGTGACGCGGGATATTTGACGGTCGCTTTGCCCCAGAATCCAGTTCCGTCGCCGCGATCTTCCAATGCCACAAAAAGACTGGCTGTGATGTCCTCTCCGCTTGAGCCAAGAACGACGGTTCCGGTCGGCGGCGGGCTTTCCCACGCAAGTTGAACGCTGTTGGTATCAATGTTGATGGAACTCCAGGCGGAACTGTTGATGATGATTTCCTGCACAAAATATTCTTCGGAGGCGTCCAGGTTTGCCGTGGTGGTTTTGCCCGTGACCGTGATCTTGGGTTCCGGCACGGTGTTGGCCAATCCTTTGTTATATATCTCAATGGCGGCGGCCCGCACCCGCAGCGCCTCGGGATCACTGTCCCCATATTTGGGATTGACGGTCAAAGCGTTGGGATCGCTGTCCAGGATATACAGCCACAGCGCCAGCTTGGTGGCGTAATACCCTTCCTCACGGGTTTCGAGACCCATGGTGGACAATCTCATATGGGGATGCCCATAGCCAAGAATCCCTTGATACTTCTGGTCGCCGACTTTTTCGCCCCGGATGTAAGTGGCGGTATCGCTGCCGTCGTCGCTGTTTGGGCCTACCTCCGTTACAATCTGGTACGCGCCGCCTTTGGCGGGATCAATACAGTACACCGGATGTTCCTCAATCTCCCCCGTGCGTTCGTTGTCGTAGTAAAAATAGGAATACCGCAGTTCAACAGTACCTATGCCGGGGAGCATGAGCCAGTCCAGGTTCGTATCGTCAAATCCGACTTTGAGTTCGGAAAGCGCATCCTCTATTGTGTCGCCTTCCCCCCATTGCGCCGCGAACGCCGCGTCCGAGAATGAGAATACGCTCATTGCCAGCAATACGGCCATGAGCGCGGATATGATTCTTTTATTCATATGACCTCCCGTTTATTTCCCTTCTGTTTTTGATATAAAAAAGGCAGCCCTCATAAGGACTGCCTGCAATGAACACATGTGAAAATCAATGTCGTATGTGGTTTTCAATCAACATGGTCGTTGCCGAATCTCAATCATACAGTATATCGAATTCTCCTGATACGCCGCACCCGTTATTTGGATTGTATGAATTGCTGTACCCACGCAAAGCCGTGTTTCCCCCGTACAAGTCCTACGCCGATGTGGGTATAATCTTTATCAAGAATGTTTTCCCTGTGACCTTCGGATGCCATCCAGCCGGCGACGGCGTCCGCTGCGGAAATATCCATAACCGATATGTTCTCTCCGGCGACTGAGCATGGGATTCCAAAAGTCTGCACCATTTGCAATATATTACCGTACACAGGCGATACATGTCCGTAATAATGATTTTCTTTCATATCACGCGCTTTTGCCATGCTGCTTGTCACCAGCTCCGACATCATCCGCAATGCGGGCAGTCCAGCCTTTTCCCGTTCGATATTGGTAAGCCGGACGGCTTCCAGCGCCATCGCTTCCAATTCTTCCTGTGTGTATGTCTCTTTCAGCACGGGCGTAGGTGTGGGTTCCGGCAAAGGCGTAGGTTCAGGCGTGGATAATGGCGCCGATACCGTTCTCGGATGCGTTTCCGCGTAATAAGCCAGAACCCGGACCATCGCTTCCGCCGCTTCGCCTCGGGTAACCGTCTCACCCTCCATGCCTGTCCCCGGGATCAACCCCACATCCCGCGCCTTGTCCACCGATGTGTCAAAGCTGATTTCGTTCTTAGGGACACGGCTGTAGCGCAAGAGGACGACACAAGCTGTTTTAGGGCTGACCAGTCCTTGGGGATCGAATAATTCCACCGATATACCTCCCATATAGCCCATTTCGTAACAATACTCTACATAAGGCAGCGCCCAATTCGGCAAATCCGTGAACGGATGGTAGCGGCGCGTAGGATCGCGGAATCGCGTTTCACCCCACCTGTGCCAATCGTCCAAGCTGAACGGCGGATTCGTGAAATCCATGCGGGTGAGGTACATCGCAAGTTCCGCTCGGGTCAGGGTTTGATCCAAATTCAGATTGCCTTTTGCATCTGGTTCGTAAATGCCGCGATCCACAAGATACGCCGCGGCGATTTCTTCGTTGCTCGCAGCAAGGGCATAGCCGCTTCCAAACATCAAACCCAATATGATCACAATACCGGATATTAAAAAATTGATTTTTCGATTCATCCGATACACCTCCATTTACCGATATTGTACTTTTTTGTCGTTTGATTTGCAACAACAATCATTGAATCCGGCAAAAAACGGCGATTGGCATGTGTCAGGAAACCTGTCTGGCTTGCACACATACCCGTAACTCTGGAATATCGCGGACGCAGGTATATAGGCTGACGATGTTTTCTTCGGTTCGGCCCAACCGTGATAAATCCGTTTCGCAGACCTGGCCGACAAAATAAACCTCATAGGTACGTGTGCCGAGTTTGGTGGTATAGATGACTTGGTCACCGCTTTTCAATGTGTGGATCTTCTCAAAATAATCTGCTAAGCCCCTGTTGTGCGCGGCAAATCCCACATTGCCATCCCAGCAGCTCGTCGATTTGAAATGCCCGATCCCTTTTTTGAGATTTTCCAGACTCTCGTCCTCATACACTCTGGCTGTAACGCTCAGTTTTGGAATGGAGAGCGCGCCAATGGATCCGTCCGCATAGAATAGGTTGTCCGGCAGCGTGAATTTGCTGGAATATGACAGTGATACGGACGATTCAACAGTTGAGGGGGGAATCGTAGTTCCGCCGGCGCCGGATATGTTAGCGGTTGTGACACTTGAACCGCTAATCGGGGCGCCACTTGAAAGGCCGGGTGTCAGCGGCGCGCCGATTCCCAATGTGTTAGAACCGGGACTGCCGAAGGATGGGGGGATCATGGCGCTGTCCTTGCTGCGGTTAATATTGTCGGTTTCGGTTGGGCCGCTACCGATGGTCATGACTTCATCGACAGACGTCGGTTTGCCAAACAGGCCAGGCTCAGCTCCTTTCACCGTCTCCACGGCCAATGCTTGAGTTGCCGACAGCATCGTCAGCATAAGGGTCAGTGTCGTCATCATCAAAGTTCTTTTCATTGGGGAGGGTCTCCTTTCGGGTTTTGATTGTGATAAATACGCATCCACCGGCACCTGTCAGCGCCAAAATTGAAATGAGCATTGGCAGCCAGATAGATTTGATCTCCGATTCGGATGCAGGAATCTGTTCGGATGAAACGGGTGTTTCGGCGCCTGTAAAAATAACTGTATAGCGGATGACCGTAACACCTGTGCGAATCACTTCGCCGGTATAATCCGCCGTGATCGTGTAACCTTTGATATAGCTGGACGTTTTTGTGCCGCCATAAGTGGCGATTGCGGTAAATCGATTCGTAATCTCGTAGTCGTCCACATTCATGTTATTGTCGCTTTGCCACTGTATGTCTTGCAACAGGAGCGTTTTGCCGCCTTCTTCAATGGTTTTAGGGATGTATTGCGAATCGGCGTCCGATAGATTCGGATAGGTGCGAGTCACGGAATATGGCTTACTGGTATTGCCATAGCCGGAGGCTTCAGACTTAACGGTCGCCACGTTGAGCATCAGCGTTCCGGAAAATCCCTCTTCATCCTGAAATTCTTTGAATTGCGGTAACAGGCTAAGCACGGTATTCATATCATTCTTCGGGCTTTCGACGGTCTCGGCTGTTGTCGTGGTTTTGCTTTCGTTGCCAATCATTACCTCACGCAGAATATCCGTACATTCATAGATAACGCCGCCGCGTTCAAATCCGCCGCGTGGCAGCCGGCCCGGATCAATGCTTGGACTCAGCTCGTATATTTTTCGTATTTCCAGGCTGTCCGGAGATTGAACGATATCCATCGGCATCATCGTCGCATCCTCAGAGTAAGAAGCATTAGCCGTGACTGCGCTCGAAGCGTTTATATTTGCCGCGAACGTTCTATTCGCGAGCAGTGTGGTGGTTAAACAGAAAAACAAAAACATGAATCGCGTTTTTTTCATACTCGCAATCTCCTTAAAAAATAGGCCATTTTCTTATGACCCGGTATATCTGCCGCCCTGGATCAGAGGCTGTAAATATGTGACAAAAAACCCAAGAGTATTCAGTATTACCCATGTGACGAGTATTCTTTTGAGCCAGCTTGACGCTTCATCCACAGCACGCTGATTCCGGGATATCATCCGGACGAGCAACGCGCACGCGGATGCTGTTACGGCGACGATGGTTGAAATTCCGATCAATTTGTCATAGACATCTCTCATGATCTTCGAAAATTCCGTCCAGACTGTAGCGGCGAATACTGGATGCGGCAAGAGAATAAATACCGCAATGACAGCCATAACGAACCAATAGAGATATGGGTGGGTACTGACAGCGTTTTCAAACGGTTTTCCCGGATTTCCCGAGTCCTTTTCGATTGGGGTTAAGGCGAAGAGAATCTGTGACCGGCATCTTTTGGGCGCACCTTTTTGTTTCATTGGCTTACCTCCTTTTTTTTCCGGGTAATGAAAAATCGCGTCCTGAGTGTTTGTTTCAACGCTTGGACGCGGTTTTCTGATCTGCCCATATTTTGGGACGATATAAACATAGCATGTTTTCGTTTGCGTGTATATGATATGAACCTTGCCATTTTATCGGCAATTTTTGTGCCATAGTTTTGCCATTTTATCGGTCAAAGTGTTTCCAGGAGTGACAGCACTTCCAGCCAAGATTCGATTTCGACATTCGGCGCCGCCCATAGCCGTATGGATAAGATATTGACCGCCTGCTGCCGGATACGGTAATAGTGCCGCTGAGATATGTTCAACCTGAACAAGATGTCTGTGTGACGCAGTTTTTCCTGTGCGATATAAGTCAAGTAGAGTGTGTTATACATCAATTCACCGTTGCCCGGCTTTTGGCGCAGCATGGTCAGTGCCTCGTTCACGCGATCCAGAAGCAGTCTGGATTTGCGAACGCTTACGAGCTGATTTTCTAATTTCCGGTTATTCATCCCGATCTCCGCGTTAGCCAGACTGAGCAACGCGTCCAGGTCGCTCATGGGTTTGTCCAGGTCCTCGGCAATGCGGCTCGGAAAGCATTCCATCGCCCATGTGATATCGCGGTAGCGCCTCAGAATGAGCAGCGTGTTGTGGTACATAGATCGGGTTTTCTTTTTCATTGCTTGCCGAACCTTTTTATTGCCGATGGCTGAGTCCGCTAGCAAACCGCGTTTATTGAGCATCCGCAGAATCGCCTCGGATTGAGCGGACAGGTGGTGCTGCGGTTCCATTGAATTTATATCCGGATTATTGTCTATGTCATTCATGATTTCGCCTCCGTAAAATTATGGTGATTACAATTTCACAATTTGATTCCGTTACGTACATCCGCAATTCAGAATCATTTAATCTTTGCCATAAAGGTTATGGCGAACCAATGCTGCGTAGTAACTGTCTATCGTGCTTGGCGCGTTGAATAGCGCGGCGAGCAGATATTTCTTGATATTGCGGATCTTGGCAGTACTCTCTTTCAGGCAGGAGAAAATATAATCCATGTGATCTCCATTCAGTTTCAAGAATTTCGATTTTACGAGTTCAGCCGGATATTCGTCCCCGGCGACGCGGATGGTCTTTCTTGACGTACAGATGATCTCAAGCATCAGATCAACAATTTCGTCCACTTCCCGGTTATCATAGCGAACGGTCATGTCCTCGTACTCAATATTCTCTTTGATGATTTCCAGATAGATAAGTCGCGCATCCGATCCATCCGATCCTATCCGGTTCTTTTGCCCCGGCTCCTGTAAAGGGAAGGGGGAGGGGATAAGATTAGATATTTCTTTACTTGATGAATCTTTATTTAATATATCTTTAATTAATTGCGTTGGATTTTCCGACATCGGACTACCCGATGGCGGTTTTCCCGATATCGGATTGTCCGATATTGGTTTATCCGATATTGGATAATCCAATATCGGTTTTTTTGACGTCAAATGACCCGGTGTTGGATTTTCCAATACCGGGCAAAATGGTTCTAATGCTGCTTGTGTTTGATCGTTTTCTGGTTCTTTCTGTGGCTGTTCGTAAATGACATATTCAATGGCTGTCATTTTGCCTTTTCCATCGCGACCTTGCCGCCGAATAATGTAACCTGCTTTTTCCAGTTCCCATACCGCTGTTCTGATTGCGTCCACGCTTTCTTTGTTGATATGAGACAGCCCGGCCAAGGTGTAATCCCACTCTGCGGGCAAGGATAGCATTTGTGACAGCAGTCCTTTTGCTTTCAGCGTCAAGGTTGCGTTGCGCAAATGATGGTTGCTCATTATCGTATATCCCGTGTTTTTCTCCACTCTGAATATTGGCATGCGGCAGTCTCCTCCTTTCTTACTCGTGGGGAAAAAAACCCCGTGAGCTTTATGGTCACGGTATCAAAATACGCATATGCGCCGTAAATACGTATAACGCCCAAAATACGCATTTTTCTATTGGTTACTTGGCGCCGAAATAAATTATCAGGTGGAGATCCAAAAAGCGCCATCCGGAAGCTTGTCCTCCGAAATGACGCTTTGAGTGTGATTATGAAGTCGTTTAATTGTCTTTAGAGTTTCACCAAACCCTTTGTTTATGCGGGTTATAAGGGGTGTGTATAAATGCTAGGCGACGC
>JAISDM010000215.1 GCA_031264885.1 Peptococcaceae bacterium
AGCGTTCCGTCTCTTATAAGAACAGCAAAGTGGTCAACCGACCGGAGGATGAACACATCCGTGTACTGAACACACACGAGCCGATCATCTCTCAAGCGGCGTGGGATGAAGCGCAAGCCGTCAATCTGAAACGCTACGATCCCGCGAAGCGCAAAAAACCTGAACCCAGCCTGTTTTCGGGATTGCTTGTTTGCTCGGACTGCGGCGGCGGTTTTTGCCACAGTACATCCCCCGGTAGGCCCCAAAAAGACGGCGCCCAAGCGAGATATGGTTATTACAATTGCTCCCTGTATACGCAAAGCGGAAAATCCCACTGTCGCAATCATGTTATTTACGAGAATACACTTCTTGGGCTTGTGCGGGAAGATGTGCGCAGTCAATTAGCGAAAATCGACGTTGACGAAAACCGCATGGCCGCGGAACTGAAAGGGCAGTTTTCCGCGCAAGCGATTGAAACCGCTCAGGGAGAACGAATGAAGCTGGAAGCGCGGCTTTCGGAACTTGGCAATCTGTCCGCGAAGCTGTATGAGGACAGGCTGGACGGCTCTATCTCACTTGAGACCTATAGGGCGCTGTCGTCAAAAGCCGAATCAGAACGCGGTGAGATAACGGCACAGTATGACAAACTGGGCGCCGTTATTGAGGAGGCGAAAAAAGCCGTATTCAACTTTGAGCGTTGGGTTGAGGCTATGCGGGAATATTTATCCTTTGAGAATCCGGATTATGACGCGATACACAGCTTAATCGAGAAAATCGAGATCGGGGAACGCGAGGGAAGCGGACAAGGCGCGCGGCAAAGCATAAAGATCCGCTACCGGTTCGCAGGCGTAATGGATTGACGGAAAAAGCGCATAAAAAATACCGCCCGTTTCGGCGGCGGATTGAGCTAAGGCGTTTTCCTTTCGCTATGCGCAAATGTCCTTTGTGCAGTCATAGTAACATACGGCGGTATTTCTTGAGACGACGTTATTGCTGTGGATAAAAAGATGCTCAAGATAGGAATCCTGATGGTCAGCGAGAACGTCCATGAAGCGGAGGATATGGTGGTAGTCAAAGTCCGGGTTCTCATAGTAGGTATTCAGTTTGTCAAATGTGCCCCGTTTTGATTTCGGGTCAAGGACTCTGGCATAAATCAAAAACCGGTTGATCTGATCGCAGTCGAATGTGATCTTGGAGTTCTCTGTGATGGCGCTGAAATAATCTTTCAGTCTCAGGTCACTGTAGATTTTATGAAGAATGAGATAGCCTATGTTCACATAGTTGGAATGGGAGACGATGTCATGGGTTGCTTTTAGTTTCTGAGTAAAATCAATGTTAAGGGAGATATTCATATTGAGTTTCTCATCTTTGAGCTCTTCATTATAACGTTTCACCCGCTCTTGGGCATAGGAAAGCGGATCATTGGTGAGCACTAACAATTCGGAATGTCTGCCGATCTTAGATACATTTCGGGTCGTCGTTTTTTTGCCGTTGCGGATTCCCTGCTGGATATAATAAATGGGATCCTTGGCCCGCTTATCATAATATAGTTTCATGAGTCACCTCCATTCATTTTTATGGGGCGCAACGCGCAAGTTCAATTGTTTGATCTATGGCAAGCAAAAGCGCTACGGATTGTGAAACGCCCAACTTCCGGCAAGCGTCTGAAAACGCTTTAGCTTTGGCAACGGGAATGGCCGCGCCTAACTTTGTATATTTAGCGGCTTCTTTTTTTTGTGCAGCCAAGCGTTTGGCTTGAGCAGACGCCATCTCTGCCGGCGAGCGCACGACAATCACATTGTTCTTATATTCCTTGACGCTATAGCCAGAAGTTCTCAAGTGTTCTTTAAGTCTGTCGATATCGTGGATCGTGATATAAGCGGATGTGTTTTCAAAATGCCTATAGAAATCAATCAAAGATTCGAACCGATTCACCTGACCACCCCCATGTATTATGTTATAGTACTATAACGTTGTATATGTATTCTGGCGACTTTAGTCACTCAATTTCAACGCACTAAAAATAAATGTAACCGGGACATGTATATGATCCAATAGTTTCGCAAGTCACCTTCATATGAATCCATTATAACACATAAAAGACAATAATACAACACCATACAACAAAAATATATTTAAAATTTGACTGCTAAAAAAAATAAAGCGTTGAATTTTCAACGCTTCTGGCTGTTGTGCCTATGCTATTTAATCTACTAACTATCGAAGACCCGGCACGGTTTTCATTTGTTCGTAGCGTCGTCGGTGGACTGACGGGGTGGCGGGGAATGACGGTGACGGTTGACAGTGGGGGAATCTGTGGTATACTTCTCCTATTGAGTATGAAAAAACCCGGGAGCGGCGGGCGCCGTGAAGCGGCGGCGGCAAGGAGCGGATGGGACGTGGGGCAGGCGGTTTTGGCTGAGGTGGCGCCGGGGTCCTTGGCGGAGGCTTATGGGCTGAGGGCCGGCGACCGGATTCTGCGGGTCAATGGCAAGCCCGTCCGGGATTTGATTGATTTTCAGTTTGAGTGGGCGGAGGAGCGGGTGACGCTGGATGTGCTGACCGGGGACGGGCGGCGGGTTCGGGCGGACATTCGCAAGGCGTATGATCAGGGCTTGGGGGCGGTGTTTGAGTCGGCGGTTTTTGACGGGATCCGGCGCTGCCGGAATCGCTGTCTGTTTTGTTTCGTGGATCAGATGCCGGGGGGCCTGCGGGAGAGTTTGTATATTAAGGACGACGATTATCGTCTGTCTTTTGCCCAGGGCAGCTTTGTTACTTTGACCAATGTGACGGAAGGGGACTTGCGTCGGATACGGAATCTGCGCTTGTCCCCTTTGTATGTGTCGGTACACGCCACGGATCCGGCGGTCCGGGGCGAGCTGCTGGGGCTGGGGCGGCCCAGCCCGATTCTGGAGCGGCTGGAGATTCTGTCGGAGTGGGGGATACAGTTTCACACGCAGGTGGTGCTGTGTCCCGGATACAATGACGGGGATGTGCTGGAACGCACTTATCGGGATTTGTCCCGGTTGGAGAGTGTCTTGTCTATGGCGGTGGCGCCGGTGGGCTTGACCCGGTTCCGGCAGGGGCTGAGTCCGCTGCGACCGTTAGTTAGAGATGAGGCGCGCGCTCTGGCGGCGTGGGTCCGCGGGAAGCAGGAGGAATGCGCGGCGCGGCTGGGTTCGCGCTTCGTTTGGGGTTCCGACGAGGTCTACCTCATCGGGGATATCCCGTTCCCGGAGGCGGATTGTTATGAGGATTTTCCCCAACTGGAGAATGGGGTGGGGATGATTCCGCTGTTTTACCGGGAGCTGGACGCTTTGACGTGGCCGAAACGGCTGGAGCGCCCGAGGCGGAGGATTCTGGCTTCGGGCGTGTCCGCTTTTAACGCTATGGCGGCGGCGGCGGCGCGTTTCAATCAGGTGGAGGGCTTCACGCTGGAGCGGCTGGCGGTGGAAAATGTGTTCTTCGGTCCGGGGGTGACTGTCAGCGGGCTTTTGACCGGCGCCTGTCTGGAGCGGGGCCTGAGCGGGCTGCCGTCCGGGTCGGCGGTCTGTCTGCCGGATACGGTGATTTTGACGGGGCGGGGGCGTTTTTTGGACGGGAAGACGCCGGAGGATGTGGAGAAGGCGCTGGATGTCCGGCTGGAGTTTTTTCCCCCGGACGCCGCGGGGATGCAGAGGATTTTGCTGGGGGAAGAGACGGGTTGAGGCGCTCGGATTGAGTTGCGGTTCGTAATGTGGAAATTGCGTCGTGCAAGGACGGGCGGCAAAATGCCGCCCCTACGGGGGCGAGGCGTAATGTGGGAATTGCGTCGTTCGAGGGCGGGCGGCAAAATGCCGCCCCTACGGGGGCGGTTTGCAATGTGGGAATTGCGTTTGCCGAGGACGGGCGGGATCGTCTGAAAACTATCATATCTTGTCATTCTGGGCTTGTCCCAGAATCCAGGTTCTTTGTTTATCATTTTTGGATTCCGGGACAGGCCCGGAATGACAGACGACAGACAGGCCCGGCCCGGCAATAATTAGGGCGCGTTTTCGGACAGTCTAGGGCGGCATTCTGCCGCGCGAAAGGAGGGGCGATGATGGGAAAACCGATTGTCGCGATTGTGGGCAGGCCCAATGTGGGCAAATCTACTTTGTTCAACCGGCTGGCGGGGGCGCGGGTGGCCATTGTGGAGGATACGCCGGGGGTGACCCGGGATCGCCTTTATTTCGATGTGGACTGGCGGGGGCAGTATTTTACCGTGGTGGATACCGGGGGGATCATTTTGGAGGAGAAGCCGGACACCATCTTGGGGCAGGTGCGCAAACAGGCGCAGATCGCCATGGACGAGGCCAGTGTGGTGCTTTTTATGGTGGACGGACGGGCGGGACTGACGTCGGAGGATGAGGCGCTGGCCGCGCTTTTGCGCAAAACCCGGAAGCCTGTGGTGCTGGTGGTGAACAAGATTGAGCAATTTGAGAATAATCCCGCGATGTATGAGTTTTACGGGCTGGGTTTGGGGGATCCCATTCCCATTTCCGCCGCTCACGGTATGAATACCGGCGATATGCTGGACGCGGTGGCGGCGCTTTTTGACGAACCGGCAGAGGAGCCTTATGATCCGGATGTAATCAAGATTGCTGTGGTGGGCAGGCCCAATGTGGGCAAATCTTCGCTGGTGAATGTGATTTTGGGGGAGGAGCGTTCCATCGTCAGCGCTGTGCCGGGCACTACGCGGGACGCCACGGATTCGGCTTTTACCCACGAGGGGCAGCGTTATGTCATCATCGATACGGCGGGTATGCGCAGGCGGGGCCGTGTGGAGGCGGGGACGGAGCGGTTCAGTGTAATCCGCTCTCTGCGCGCTGTGGACCGCTGTGATGTGGCGCTGATGATGATCGACGGCGGGGACGGGCTGATTGAGCAGGATAAGCGTGTGGCGGGTTATGTCCATGAGGCGGGCAAGGGGGTCGTCCTGGTGGTCAACAAATGGGATTTGGTGGAGAAGGATCAGAATACCATGCGCAAATATGAAAAGGAGCTGCGGGAGGGGCTGAACTTCATGCAGTACGCGCCCACTCTGTTCATATCGGCGCTGACCCGGCAGAGGGTGGCGAAGCTGCCGGAGCTGGTAAAATTCGTGTCTGAGCAGCACAGTCACCGGGTCGCCACCAGTGTTTTGAACGATGTCATACGGGACGCGGTTCAAATGAATCCTACGCCGGCGGATAAGGGCAAGCGGCTGAAGATTTTGTACGCCACGCAGGCGGGGGTGAAGCCGCCGAATTTTGTGCTGTTTGTCAATGAGCCGAAGATTATGCATTTTTCCTATGAGCGGTATCTGGAAAATCAGATCCGGAAGAATTTCGGGTTTGAGGGGACGCCTATCCGGATGACGCTGCGAAGGAAAGAGGAGGAATCCCAATGAAGTGGGTGTTGATGGCGGCGATCGGGTACTTGATGGGTTCTGTTTCTTTCGGCATATTGATCAGCCGGCAAACCGCGAACCTGGATATCCGGACGGTGGGCAGCGGGGGCACGGGTATGACCAATGTGCTGAGGACTTTGGGCAAACGTATGGCTGCCTGGGTGTTTGCGGGGGATTGCCTCAAGGGGTTTGTGCCGGCGCTCCTGGGATTGTACCTGGGCGGGGAGGCGCTGGGGGCCGTCGGCGGGCTGGCTGCCGTGGTGGGACACAGTTACCCGTTGTATTTCGGATTCAAGGGGGGCCGGGGCGTGGCCACCGCCTGCGGGGTGATGCTGGCGCTGTCGCCGATGGTGGCGGTTCTGGCTCTGGCGGTTTTTTGGGTTGTGTTTCTGATTGGCCGGTGGGTTTCGCTGGCGTCTATCGTCGGGGCGGTGTGCGCGGTGGTTTTGGCGGCGGTCACGCGCCGGCCGGTCAGTATTTTGATTATGACGGCGGTCTGCGCCGTGATCATCGTATACCGGCATATTCCCAATATTAAGCGGCTCTTGAACGGGACGGAACCGAAGTTTACGAGGGCCGGGAAAGGCTGAAGGGGGGAACGGGCGCGGCCGGGCGCGATGCGGTTCGGAGATTCACGCTGATCAAGGGCGGGCGGCAGGATGCCGCCCCTACGGGCGCGTTGTTCGCGGTACCGCGGGGGCTGCGTTTTGCCGGCCAAATCCGGTTGTCTGTCATATTCCTGTCCGACTTCTCATATACTGATGACAGTTTGAGAAGGATTGTTTAAGGAGGGAACGATGGTGGAAAATATATTTCAGGATATCGCGGAACGGACCGGGGGCGATATTTACTTGGGTGTGGTGGGTCCGGTGCGCGCGGGTAAATCGACTTTTATCAAAAAAATGATGGACTTGCTGGTGATTCCGAATATTCAGGACGATTATGACCGGGAGAGGACGATTGACGAACTGCCCCAGAGCGGAGCGGGGCGGAGCATCATGACGACGGAGCCTAAGTTTATTCCCAATGAGGCGGTGGAGGTGCAAGTCAAAGAGGGGCTGACTGTGCGGATGCGCATTGTGGACTGTGTGGGCTACTCTGTTTCCGGCGCCAAGGGATATGAGGATGAGAGCGGGCCGCGGATGGTCAACACGCCCTGGTCCGACGCGGCCATCCCTTTTCAGGAAGCCGCGGAGATCGGAACCCGGAAGGTAATCACGGATCATTCCACATTGGGTGTGGTGGTGACCACGGACGGCAGCATTACGGACATCCCCAGGGAAAGCTATCAGGAGGCGGAGGAAAGGGTGATCCAGGAGCTGAAGACGCTGGGCAAGCCCTTTGTGGTGCTTTTGAACACCATACATCCCCAGTCTCTGGAGACTTTGGAGCTGGCTCAGCAGCTGGAGCTGACCTATGAGGTTCCGGTGATGGCGCTGGATGTGTCGGAGCTGAACCATGACAGTGTGATGCAGATATTGGAAGAGGCGTTGTTCGAGTTCCCGGTGACCGATGTTCAGGTGGATCTGTCCCGCTGGGTTCACGAATTGGATGAGGATCACTGGCTGCGGGCGGAATGCGACACGGCCGTGCAGGAGACCATCGACAGCGTTCAGCGGCTGCGGGATATTGATCAGGCCATTGAGAAATTATCTCAATTGAGTTTTGTTTCTCAGGTGATTCTGGAGGATATGGACCTGGGCAGCGGCACCGCTTCCATTGAAATGACGGTGGAAGAGGAATTGATGTATACAATTTTGGAAGAGACGACGGGCTTTCCCATCACGGGGGACCATGACGTATTCCGTTTGCTGAAGGATTATGGGGGCATAAAGGTGGAATATGACAAGGTGGCGGACGCGTTGGTTCAGGTGCGGGAAGGCGGATACGCGGTGGTGAACCCCATCATGGCGGAGATGACCTTGGAGGAACCGGAGCTGATCAAACAGGGCGGCTTGTTCGGGGTCAAGCTCCGGGCCAGCGCGCCGGCGATCCATATGATCCGGACGGACGTCAGCACGGAGATCACGCCTTTGATGGGCACGGAGCGGCAATGCGCGGATTTGGCCAAATATATCACGGAAAAATTCCAGGAAAATCCCGCGCAGATCTGGACTTATGATATATTCGGGAAATCTCTTCACGACCTGGTGAAGGAGGGCATCGCCGGGAAGCTGCAAAGCATGCCCGAAAATGTTCAGAACAAACTGAAGGAAGCCTTGCGCCGTATTGTCAACGAAGGCAGCGGGGGCATCATCTGTATCATTATTTGATGTAGTGCGCCGTGATGTGATGTGAAGCCAAGAGAAGGAACATGGATTCCGGGTCAAGCCTGGAATGACAAGATCCGCGATGCGCAGTTTTAGAGATTCGCGTTTGTCGGGGACGGGCGGCAGAATGCCGCCCCTACATATGCTGTCTTCACGGTACCGTAGGGGCGGCATTCTGCCGCCCGATGCCTGCCTGCCGCCCGGGACCGTCCAGAAACGATCATATCTTGTTATTCCGGCCCCCTGTTTTGTCATTCCGGGTTAGGACACGGGCTCAATCCGCGCGTCTTGCGACGCTTGATTTCACCACGAGCCTGCCCAGTCTCACACTCCCTCCCTCGCCCACCGGGCGCGGTCGTGTTCGACTCCGGGCTTGTCCCGGTTGTCCCGGAATCCAGGTTCCCTCTTTTTGGATTCTGGGACAAGCCCAGAATGACAGGGGTGTGAACAGTAACACAATATATAGCGTGGCGTTTCAATTGAATTACCCCATATATTGCGTGTCGGTCATGTTTACGGCGTCACGCCATTTTCTAAGTCCTCCAGGAGTGACAGGCGCGTCGGCTTCCAGCCGAGGGCGGCTTGGGTTATCTCGCTGGAGGCGGGGTTATCCGCGCCGACGATTTGACTGAGGAAGCCGAAATGCTCCAGCCCCTGCTCCATTGAAATGGATATGGCCGGCACGTTCAGGCGTCTGCCCATCGCCTCGGCTGCGCTGCGGTACGGGATGGCAAAATCACTGACCGCTTGATACTTCGCGCCTGTTTCGCCTTTTTCGAGTACAAGCAGGAACAGCCGCGCCAAGTCGAGTCTGTGAACGGCGTGGATCCTGTTCGCGCCGTCGCCTATGTACGCCGCCATGCCTTTCTCGCGGGCAATGTCCATCAGCCAGGTGATAAAGCCGAAATTGCCGTCGCCGTGTACGAACCGCGACGGTCTCACAATCAACACGCGAACGCCGCGTTCGGCGAAGGGCAGCGCCGCTTGCTCGGACACACGGGGGGTACGCGGGTCTGACGGGTCGTTTTCGGTGACGGTGTGACCGTTTTCGCCCGACGGCACGCCGGAAGTCACGATGAAGGTTTTGCCCGTGCCGGCAAGGGTCTCGCCGATCGCCTGAATCGCCCGCCTGTCTGTTTCCGCCGACGCCGCGAAGTCGGCGAAGTTGTGGACGAAGGCGAGGTGGATGACGGCGCCGGCGGTTTCCGCGCCGCGCCTCAAGCTGTCTAAGTCTTCGAGGGAGCCGTCAAGCGCCGGCGCGCCCATTGCCGCGAGCCGCCCCTTGGACTCTTCCGAGCGGGCAAGCCCGGTTACTTCGTGACCCGCCCCTAGCAGTTCCCGAATGACGGCGGAGCCGATAAATCCCGTGCCGCCTGTGATAAATACGCGCATAATGATTCCTCCTGTTTATAATATTCG
>JAISDM010000269.1 GCA_031264885.1 Peptococcaceae bacterium
AGGGCGGCGATGTCTTCCGTGGTGTGGTGAGAAACGCCCAATGTACTCCATGACCCCATCCCCATCCCCATCCCGATAAGCTTAACATTGCGCCTTTGGAAGCATATGTCGTCACGCACAAACTCATAGGCGCGGTACGCGATAAAAGCGCCTGTGGTGTATACAAAAGGGATTTTGCCCATGGCGGCCATACCCGAGGCGGCGGCGACCTTGTTCTGCTCCGCTATGCCAAAGTTGAAGCATTGTTTGGGAAAATCGCGGGCCATCAGGCTGTCGTAATCCGTGCCGCTGTCCGACAACAGGGAACACACGCGCTTGTCGCTTTGCATAATACGGTACAGCGCGGTTATATAGGCTTTCTGCATCAACATCCTCCTTTCGCCGCGTCCAACTCATCTTGCGTAATGCCTAACTCGGAGCAAAACACTTTTAATTCTCTCTTATTCGGCATCCGCCAATGCCAGGCCGGGTTGTTTTCCATAAGCGACAGTCCCTTGCCCTTCACCGTACGCGCCACCAGACAGCGCGGTTTTCCGCCGTTCCATTTGCCTGTGAACGCTGATTTAAGCGACGCGGCGTCATGACCGTCGCAGGTCTTCACATCCCAGCCGAAGGACTCGAATTGCGCGCCCAGGTTGTCCGCGCCCATGATTTTTTCGATAAAATCCATCTTCTGTATGCGGTTGCTGTCGATAATGACCGTCAGATTGTCCAGGGAAAAAGCCGCCGCCGACATGACCGCTTCCCAGACGCTGCCCTCCTGACACTCTCCGTCGCCGACGACGGCATACACACGGTTGGATTTGCCGTCTGTCTTCAGCGCGAGCGCCATTGCCCATACCGATGGAAAGTCCGTGACCCAGCGAGCCGGTTGACGCCTCCACACCGGGACATTCCAGCCTGTTCGGCTCGCCGCCGAGCATCGTGCCCGGCCGGCAGAACGTCCACAGTTCTTTTTCGTCAAAATATCCCGCTTTGGCAAGCACCGCATATAGAGCGAGACTGCCGTGACCCTTGGAGAGTATGAGAACATCGCGCCCTTCCCAAGCGGGATTCCCGGGATCGTGCTTCATGACGCCGTCCAAATACAGCGCATGGAGTATTTCCACCAGCGAAAAAGCGCTGGCAAGATGCCCCGCGCCGCCGCTATAGGCCGCGAGAAAGATCTTTTTTCGCAATTCATTCATGGATTCACCTGGATGTATTGATTTTTGTTTTCATAGCCGTCTTCGATATTGAGAGAATAGGTCTTGGCGCCGCTGCCGTCGGCGCCGTCGAGGGTGAAGCCCTGTCCTTCGTAGAAGCCGCGCACCATCCCGTTCTTCGCGGTGGGATAGTAGTAGCCTTTGATGGTCGTCACGCCGCGTTCCTTGCATCGGCGCGCCAGTTCGTCCATCATCGCGAACTCCATATCCCGCTTTAACACGCGGCAACTCATCAGCCACAGGACAATATGGCAGACGCCGCCGTCTGTTTCGCCTATGGCGACTGCCACGACGCCGTTGTCGCCGAATTTGTCCGACAGTCTGCCATACAGCGTGATGTATCGCGGGTCGGCGGCTGCGGCTTCTATTTCGGCCTGCGTGTATCGCCTGGTCGTCAGGTTGAACTGATTGGATTTGTTCGTCAGCTGCGCGACGCGCGACATATACATCGGCGCGAAGGGCTGGATCTCGGCGGTCATTTCCAGTGAGCGCAAGTATGCGCCATAATCAGTGAAGGTTGTTTCGAGTTTGCTTCGCGCCGCGTTATCCTTGTACTGCGCCACACGCTTATGGTCGTCCGCGGTAAGAGACGTCGCCTCGAAATACCCCTCGCGGTCAATCGCCCGAATGTAATGCTCCGGCTTCTCTCCGATTTCCGGCGCGGCCGCCTCGGGTATCTCCCGCCGCACGATTTCGCGCTCGGCGGGATTGTCGTCCACAAACACGAAGCTCTCCGGCAGCAGCGCCAAGGTGTGGGCGATGTCGGCGAGATTCTGGGATTTCGGCTCCCAGTTCGCCTTGATCAGGATAAAATCCTCAGGCGTGAGGGTCATATCGGGGCGGTTGAGTCCCGCCAGCGCGGCCTCTGTTGCGTTTTTGCTGACGACGTTGAGAATAACGCCCAGCTGCTTATGCGCCTTAATGTATTCCTGGAACTCGCTGTATGCCTGACCTACCGGCGTTTCTTGCCCGACCTGCAGATTCTCCGCGCCGTCGTCACCGACGATCCCGCCCCACAGCGTGTCGTCCAGATCAAGGGCGAAGGCTTTCTTGTTCTTGCCGCAGAGCGATTTGATGATGTTCGCCACGCTCTGCGCCAGACGCGGGATTGCGGGCATGGCCAGCGCGTACTTATACATGTGCCAGTAGAACGGGTCGCTCCAGGCTTCCAAGCCGTAGTCGGCGGACAGCCAGTTGATGTCGTTGATGTAGAAATGATCGTGTGTCTGCGCGTATTCCGCGAATTTAAGGTTCAGCCGCGCGACAAAGTTCACGCGCCCATGGATGTCGCTCCCGTCGCGATTGCCCATCAGGCGCCAGAACGGGTATTCAAAATTGTTCTGGATGATAGGGCAGTGGTAGTCCGCCGTGAGCTTGTCCCACATGGCGACGAACCGGTCGTATTCCACGTTCAGCAGCGCGTCAACGGCGTCCACGCTGTCTGTCAGCGCCGGATACCGCGTGATGTTGCGGTTGGACGTGTGGATAAAGATCATATCCGGCTCGAACGCCGCAAGCGCCGCATTGGGAAACATGGCGTCCTGCCAATACTGCGCGTATTCGGATTCGTAGAACACAGCGCGTATGCCGTGGTTGAGCAAATAGAGGTCAAGCATTTTGATAATGCTGTCCGTGGTGGACCCGCCCAGTACGGCGACGCGCTTATCGAGCCACGCTGTGTTGGCGGCGAGAAGTTCGCGCTTTATGGCCTTGTTTTTTCTGTGGAGGTCGTCAGGGGGGATTGATGATATCCTCATGCCAACACACCCGCTTCAATCTTCTCCTTGATCATCGCCCGCACCATCTCCAAATTCTTAGGCGTATCCACGCCGATTTGCCTGACAGTTGTATTGACGAGATGAACCGGAACAAAATACTCCAGATAACGCAGAAGCGTAATATCCTCAATCTGCTCCAGCGCCCCCGCGGGCGTATTGACGAAAAAATCCAGCGCGTTCTTGTTGTAACACTCTATCCCCACAAGCCGCTTGAGGGTAAAATCCACCGTCTTATACGGCAAGGGGATCATGCTCCGGCTGATAAACACGCACCGGCCCTCGGC
Source organism: Peptococcaceae bacterium (assembly GCA_031264885.1). Taxonomy (GTDB): domain Bacteria; phylum Bacillota; class Peptococcia; order DRI-13; family UBA5745; genus JAISDM01. Next base: position 3,268 of record JAISDM010000269.1, read on the forward strand.
GTTCACCGCGCACTTCATGCTGGCGCTGTCATACGCTTCCACAGGGTCGTCAAAATCACGCATGAGAGAGCGCACCACATACTCATGTTCAAGCCAACTATCGCCGGGCGGTATGATGGCTTCTATCGACTCCGGCTCCACAAGCGGCTCGTCGCCGCAGACAACGGCGTAAAAGTCTGCCTTAATCTTGTCCGAAACCTCATGTACGCGATCAACATGCTTTGGATGCTTGTCGCTCGTCATCACGGCGTTCAGGCCGTATTGTCTGCACACCGCCATCACGCGGTCGTCGTCCACGGCGCAGATTACGTCTGACAAACCTTTAGCCTTTATGGTCTGCTGATATACCCGCCACAGCATGGGTTTGCCGCAGATGTCGGCGAGAGGCTTGCCGGGTATGCGGCTTGATTCGTAGCGGGCCGGAATTACGGCGATTGTTTTCATTGCTGTATGTCCTTCCGCCGGTTAAGGATGCCGCGATGACGGGTCAGTTCTCTTTCCAGCACGGCGTTTTTCTCAACCTCTGCCTTCAAACGCCGCCGGTAAGCGTTAAGCATCCCCTCGATTTCCATTATCCGCCGTTCTTCGGGAGTTGCGGGCGCCTTTACCTCCAGTTCCAGCCCAGAGTGTTCCAATACCTTGCTCATAGTATGATTCACCGCCATTCTTAATGTTTCTTTATCTGAAGAACAGATATACAGATATTCGTCTTCGAGCGAACTGTAAAATTCATTGTCTTTCTGCTTTATTTTCCTAATACGAATGGGATAAACGCCTATTGTATCGATATCCGGCCGCGTCGCGTCGATAAACGCGCATCTGCCATCGTTATCCAGAAACAAAACAGCGCCGGTGCGCCGCCGCATAAATCCCGACCAATCACTTGCCGAAAGGTTATCTGCTTTGCCAACCACGACTGCCGCGTCGTCGTCGGTTTCGGCAAGCAGGCTGCAATGCCGAATTTTATGCATGGCATAACCGTTCATACGCGCCAAAGCGTCAAAGTGTACCGAGTCAACGCCGATCGTACAAACATTGTCCGTCAAACCCGCAAACCGCAAAAACTCCATCGCCGCAAAATAACTGTGCGCGAACGAAAAGCTCCGCAAATAATCCATTGTAAGCTTTAACTTCCCATCATAAAAACTTCCAAAATTATCAATTGCGCTCGACCACACGGTAGCGGCGAGCGCCGGCCGCCTGTTGCAAACAAACGGCATGAGATCAGAAGGAAATACCTGATGGATCACCTCACAATTCGGGAAAATCTTTTTGTAGTACATCAAGTCCGTCGGGTGAGGCTTAAACACAAGATTGTAACCGTTCAAAAAGTAATCGCAGAAATATTGATATAGAGTGATATGCTCCTCAAATGTCAATTGTTTCAATTGACTGAAATACTGCGTGAATACAAGCGCGTCATTTTCATCAAAGTGAATGGAGTCTGGCACATTGAACATCCAACATAGTTCATGAAGGAATTCAGGGTCGTCCCTCTGTAATTCCCGTAACGCCGCCGGCAGATTGAAATCGACTGTTTTACCCTCTAATCCCGCCAGCACTTCGGGTTTTTGCAAACTATAATCACAGACGACTTTTTTGAACAGAGGATTTGTGCCGTGGTAGATTCCGTATTTAAGCGCTTTTTCGTGGTTGGGGTTAAACAGTACGCCATACTGGTCAACCGACGAATCAATGGCCATTAGATTTTCGGGAATGGACAACATCCCCGCCATTTCCTCAAAGTAGGTAAATGGTATCCCCGCTTCAACAAGATGTATGCCAAATGACGCCTGGCAGCCGCCCACATATATTTCATCAAACTTCTTTACATCCATATCCTTTTCGGAAAATAAGTAGTCCAAAAAACTGTCGCCGCGCGGAAATTTAACTTTATCGTCCGAAAATATCCTGCGAATAATTTTTGATTCTGAAAGCCGAGGATATTTCTCCCATATTTTCCATGAGCATAAAAAAACGTCGTCTTCGGTAAACGGGCGCAGCATACACAACATTTCTGTAAGCTGATATACAGTAAGAGCGGAAATTAATCTTTTCATTCAGACTGCGCCTCCCGCATCATATAGCAATCCATAATGTACTCCATGTATTCTGGTGAATTTGCGGCAAACAGAAACGGCGCCGCGGCGTCCGCCGCGGAAACATTCAGCAGGGTTGGATAATTCTTAAATATGCGTATATAATCGCGGGCATAATCCAGAATACCGCTGCGTATTTGTTCCGCTTGCACGGCGTTTGACAGTTCCGGAAGCGTAAAGTTCAACATCGGGAGCGGCCCCGCCGCCGCGTCCAAACCGCCTAACTGTGGCTCGGCAGTTGAACTCAAAAGACAGAACAAGCTTTTATTGCCGCTAAGGTGGTTGCGGGAGAATATATGATACTTATTCTCAAAAAGCAGACGATCGGCAATTGTTATTCTTTTACCGGCGGATTCGGTCTCGTCGGCGAACCCAACCTCATCGGCAAAACCGACCTCATTGGCAAAGTTTGCGTCAATATACTCGCGAACTATATTGGAAATGATTTCAGCTGATTTTAGGTTTCCTAAAGTATCAACAAGTAAGCAGCGCCCAGAACCGGCTATAACTGTCCTCAAGTATTCCGCATAGCGTCTTTGTTCATCATTTGCCGCCAACACGATCCTTTCACGATGGGCATATAAAAAATCAGCCAGTCTATTTTTATTGTTCTTATGAACCGGTTTATCGGCGTCAAGATGAACACCGGCAAGTTCAGTCGCTATTTCACCCATACCATTCCTTATAAAAACGTCGCGAACGGCTGTTGTGGCGGCGGCTGCGCATAACGTATCAACAAACGAAGCGAACGAATACAAAGGACTCAGCCGTATATATAACTCATTCGACCACAACAGTTTTTCGCAGGGCGCGTACGCGAACAGCATACTAAACACTTGCGCGGCGATTGCGCCCGTTTCGTTCATAAATAATACTTTGTCAGCGCCTGTATCTGTCGCCGCTTGCCGCACCCAGTTACAAAAACCTACATAATATAGACCGCCATAAACATATCCGAACTCGTATAAAGGCGCGTAAACGTCGGCCGTCGCGTGAAGTTTCGAGTTAACAACGCCATTATAAATACTTGCCTGCAAAGGAGAGACGAAGGTTGGGCGATACTGTTTGGCGACGCTGCTTACCTGATCATAGAAGAATGTGTCTATACCTAAGCCGCGCGGCGCTCTCACGTCCGCGATTCTATTGTCGCCGATATGCAAAACTCTCGCGTTCCAGCCCGCGTCGTCCATAACAAGCTTAAACAGCTCGCCGTTTCTTTTGGCAACGCCGTAATCGCAGCTAACGTAAATCTTGTCAATAAAATCAAACCCACATTTGTCAAGCAGTTTTCTAATGTACTCAGCCGGCCAATACATATCGCTTACGGCAATAATTCTAATCTCTTTGGGCATAAAACGAATCAAGTTCAACAGCCGGACAAACCAGGGATTTGGCTGTATCAGTTCCAATTCTGTTTCAAATTCTGTTTGAATCCCTACATCTTTAGGTATTCCAAGCCTGTATTCGATCTCCGCATAGATTTCATCAATGGTGATTTCACCATTAATCGTATGCAGTTCCTTCTCTACGGCCATTCGCGCGTCTGGGAAGTCGAGCGCGCCCAATTTTTGCGCAATCAACGCAAATATGTCGTCGGGTTTATTAAAAGGTCTCAAAAGCAAGGTGTCAAAAACATCAAATGACGCTATCTCGTAAGACAAATATCTGTTTACAAAGGCTTCAGGATTGGGACGCTGTGAAACGGCGCTTTCCGGCTGCCCCGCGAGAGGACGGTTTATGCCTAACGGCGCGTAGTTTTTGGGATTACGCAGAATTAGAACAGCCAACCACAACAGCTCGCGGAATCTGTGTTTTTCATGAAACGCCGGATCGCTTACGCGGCGGTTGTTGTAAACCGTGCGAACGGCTTCATTGCCGTCAACGTACCGTTCCCATACGCGCAGTTTAAGATTTAAGAGTTTGGATGTTATTCCCATTACTTCCCCATTCTATAGATATTATCCACCAACCGCATGACGCCCAGCGCATCTTCAATGGTCCCGTTTACGATTGGTTTATCCTTTCTTACCGCGTCGTAAAACTCGTGTATTTCGCAGTCCCAAGAGGAATCCTCGTCGAAACACAGCGTATTTTCAAGGGGGTTGCCGAGTTTACCGTCTTTCATTTCGACATCCTTGCGGTAATAGGTTATACGCTCCTCGCCATAACTGCGTGTACCGGTAAGCAACCCGTTCAGCGCGATATAACCATCCGTCAGCATAAAGTCCATATCGAATTTGTGCTTCCATTGCAGAGCAGACGAATGTAAACTTGCTACTTTGCCGCCGCATGTACGCATTACAGCAAGCGCGCTGTCCTCCGTGTGCATATTCT
>JAISDM010000271.1 GCA_031264885.1 Peptococcaceae bacterium
GCGGCGGTGGCCATTGCCAGTTCTTTCTTCCCGCTGAAATAAAAATAAAACGATCCCTTGGGCAGTCCCGCGCCGGTCAGTATATCCATGACGCTTGTGCCATGATATCCGTTTGCCCAAAACAAATTTGCCGCGCTTTCGATTAACCTGTTTTTGGATTTTTCACCTTTTTTCATGGATAAAACTCCCCGCCCGGAACGTGATGATTCCATTATAGACCGATCGGCCTATTTTTGTCAATGGGGAAAACAGGGAACCTGCGATTCGCCATGGCTTGATTTCGTCCGCGGTTTCGCGTATAATTAATTTACAAAATTACGATTTGCGCAATAATAGCTTACATTTCCCGCTTACGTTTGTGAGGCTGCTATGATCGACGTCCAAAATGTATCGAAACGCTACGGCAAATTCCTCGCCGCCGACAATATTTCCCTCACGGTGAATCCCGGCGAGCTGACCGTCCTGCTCGGGCCCAACGGCGCGGGCAAATCCACCCTGATTAAATCCATCTGCGGGCTGCTTCGCTATCAGGGAAGCATTACCGTAGGCGGCTTCGACAACCGCGCCGCCGAAGCAAAGCGGCTTTTGGGCTACGTCCCCGAAATGCCCGTGCTGTATCCCATGCTGACCGTCTGCGAGCATTTGGAGTTCATCGCCAAAGCATATCGCCTGCGAGACTGGGAACCGCTTGCGGAAGAACTGCTGCGGCGGTTTGAGATGTGGGATAAAACCGCCAAACTCGGCAAGGAACTGTCCAAGGGGATGCAGCAGAAGGTCAGCGTGTGCTGCGCCCTGCTGCCCAAGCCGAAAGCGGTGGTTCTCGACGAGCCGCTCGTGGGGCTTGACCCCCACGGCATCCGGGAAATCAAAACCCTTATCGCCGACTTGAAGCAAAGCGGCTGCGCCCTGCTGATCTCGACGCACATGATTGAGAGCATGGAAGACAATTGGGACGCCACTTATATCCTCAAAGACGGTCAAGCCGCCGCCGTTTGCCGGCGCGGCGAACTGCCCGAGGGCCGGACGCTGGAGGATATATACTTCGCGATTACGGAGGGAGAGGCGCAATGAGCCCGCTTGTTTATCTCGTCCGCAAGGGACTGAAGAATACCGCCCTCGACATACTCAGGAACCCCGGCAAGCTGGCGCTGTGGCTCATAATGACAGCGGCGGTTTTACTCATTGCGGTCACATCGATATTTACGCGGTCGGAAAGGGCGCGCGACGCAATCATTCCGTTATTTTGGTTTACAGGCGTTTTGTTTTTGTTCATCACGCTGCTTGCCACCGTGTCGGTGCTGAAAGGATTGTCCGGCGGCAACACGATGTTTGAGATGAACGACGTAAATCTGCTGTTCAACTCGCCCATAAATCCCCGCAAAATCTTGCTGTACGGCGTCGTCAAAATGGCGGCGGCCGCATTTTTCGCGGGATTCTTCATACTTTTTCAGACGACGTCGCTGGGCTATTTCGGCCTGGACTACAGCGGCGTACTCCTGACCTTCGCGGGTACGATTCTGAGCCTTATGACGCTCACCGTCGCTTCCCTCGTCATATACAGCGAGACCCATAGCAGTCCCCGGCGCAAGCTGGCTGTAAAACTCATGGCCTCCGCGCTTTTCATGCCGCTGACCGCGTCTGCGGTCATCCAATATTTCACCACGAAGAACCTGCTTATGACAATGGAAACCGTAATACAGTCGCCATTTCTGCGTTTTGTCCCTGTCGCGGGCTGGACGGCCGGCGGCGTGACAGCCTTCATATCCGGGCACATCGCCGAGGGCTTCTGCTGGTTCGGCGCCGACGCGCTGCTGATGTGCGGAATGACCGTCTACATCCTGCTGTCCAATCCGGATTATTATGAGAATGTCTTGGTCGCGGCCGAAACAGCCTATGAGAAAAACCGCGCGGCCGCCGCGGGCAATTTTAATTCGGTCGCCGCCGCGAAAAAACGGGTCAGGATCACGAAAACGGGAATCCCGGGCCTCGGAGCAAGCGCGATATTTGGCAAGCACACCCGTGAAAGTTTTCGCGAGAACCGCTTGGGATTCCTGACGCTGCCCTCCGTGCTGACCGTGGCGGGCGCGATTATTTTCGCCGCGCTGTCCGGCGATATTTTGACTCTTTTGTTCGTTTTGCCGTGGATACAAATTGTCCTTATCGGTACGGGGCGCGGCCTGAAAGATCTGTATTCGCACTACATTTATATGATTCCCGAATCGTCCTTCAAAAAAATCATCTGGAGCAACATGGAAATCATGGCGCGAACGCTGATTGAGAACGTGCTGATGTTCGTGATCGCGGGACTCATCGCGCGCGCGGATATTTTGTCCGTTGCGGTTTGCGTCGTGGTCTACACATTATTCTCGTACTTATTGCTCAGCGTGAACTACGTGATCATGCGTTTTACCGGCGCGGATGTGAGTTCGGGCGCGCTGCTTCTGATCTACTATCTCGCGGTGATACTGGTCATGATTCCCGGCATAGCGGCGACAGCCGCGGTCAGCCTGTTTGCCGGCGGCGCGGCGGGGTTTGTACTCGAATTAACCGTATTGGCCGCGTGGGAACTATTGGCGGGGACCGCTGGCTTCGCGCTGTCGAAAGGCGTCTTGCATGACTGCGATATGGCGATGATCAAGATAAACAAGTAGGGGCGGCATCCTGCCGCCCTAGACTGTCCGAAAACGCACCCTAGATATTCCCAACACACAATATATGGGGTGATTCGCTTGGGGAGACACGCTATATATGGTGTTGACGATGCGATTTTTGACGTTTTCGGACGGTCTGGCCCGTCCCTGGCCGACGCGAATTTCCAAACGGCGAATCGCAATCGCTATATATTGTGTTAACGGCGTCATTTTGTCGTTTCCGGACGGTACCGGGAATGACGCATCCGTAGGGGCGGCATCCTGCCGCCCGTCTCTGACAGACGCGCATTTCCAAATTACGAATCGCAATCGCGTACAGTGGTCGCGGACAGTTAAGCCCGCACAACACAAAAATGTTGACACGCAAGACAACCTGTGCTACATTACTCAAATAATCCTATGACAATTGAAAAACTCGTGAGGGAGTAGTTTGCGCTAAATAAACGCGTGGCAAGTCAACATGCTGACCGAATACGGTCTGGCTTGTCTTAAATAACGAGACTCATGTATATCCGAGAGGCTATACGTGGGGATGCGGAAAACAAACTCAAGTATAGCAGAGGCCGTACTTGAGTTTTTCTTTTGCACTGTTATTTTTGCACTATGATTAAGGAGGCGCAATTATGAACCCACGAATTATGGCGTTCCTGTTCTCGGCCGGCGCGGTCGTCCTCGCGGAAATGGGCGACAAGACACAGCTCCTGGCGATGGCGTTCGCCGCGAAGTACAAAGCCGGAAAGGTCATGCTGGGCGTATTCGCCGCTACCGTTCTCAATCACGCATTGGCGGTCGCGGCCGGGAACTTCGTCACACGGTTTGAATCCGCTCAAGTCTGGATTCAGACCGCCGCGTCGCTCTCGTTTATCTTTTTCGGACTGTGGACCATCCGGGGCGACCAGCTGGAGGGCGAGGAAAAAAAGGCGACGAGATACGGCGCGGTGATAACCGTCGCAATCGCGTTCTTTATGGCCGAGATGGGAGATAAGACACAGCTGGCTACGATCGCGCTGGCAGCCAAATTCCCCGCCGCACCCCTGGGCATTCTGGCGGGAACGACGACGGGGATGTTAATCGCGGACGGCATGGGCATCGTCGTCGGCATACTCCTCCGCAAAAAAATCCCCGAGCGAACCGTGAAACTCGTATCCGCGGGCGCGTTTATCCTCTTCGGTTTTATCGGTACATACCAAGTGCTGTCAGGCGACTTAAAACTCCCGGCGCCGGTGATCGCGCTCGTGTTCGCAATCATCGCGGCGATCACAGCCCTCAGCGCGTATCTGATCGTCAAAAACGACAGAAGACCGAACGCCGGCGGCCCGGAATGACGGGAAACAGACGCGCCCAATTTTACAGGTCGAAATTTTTCTTCCGCCGGTGAAAGGATTCGCCTCCCTCAATCGTATTGATAGTAGAACCGCAATTCGCGGTTTGGAAAAATTCCCCTCCCCGGAGGGGAATGAAATGAGGAGGAAATCACAATGAAGAAACTCGTATCGGTGACCATCCTGCTGCTGGCGTTACTCACGGTTCTGCCGGTCAGCGCGTTTGCCCACGGCCACGGCGGCGCGGCAAAACAGACCGCCGCTCTGCGCGCGGCCGAGAACTGCGGCATCGCCGGCAGCCATTACCACGACGGTGTTCTCTGCGCCGGATATTCCATGGTTGACGGCCACGACTGCCGCCAATCGCGGCGCGGCGGAGGTCATTGCTGAAAAGGGGAACCCATGTATGCGGAACGAAGCCGCGGCGAACCGCGCGCTTGAACTCTACGCGGACACGGTTCGCCGCGTTTGCTTTATCCATCTGAAAAACCGCGCGGACACGGAGGACGTGTTTCAAGAGGTATTTCTGAAATACCTCCTCCACGACCGCAAATTTGAAAGCGACGCCCACGAAAAGGCGTGGCTTATTCGTGTCGCCGTGAACGCCTGCAAGGACGTCATAAAGAGCTTTTTTCGCAAGAAAGTGACATTGAGTGAGACGTTGGCCGCAGAGCCTTTTGATTTGCGGGAACGGGAATCCGAAGTGTTAAGCGCCGTTCTCGCCCTGCCGGAGAAATATCGGGACGTGATTTATTTGCGCTATTACGAGGGTTACTCGGCGGTGGAAATCGCCAAAACCCTCGGCAAAAACGGGAACACCATTTACACCTGGCTTGACAGAGCAAAGAAACAGCTGAAAGAAGCGCTTGGGGGTGAAACGCTTGGAGAATGAGCTGCGGGCCGCGTTGGACAAAGTTCGCGCCGGGGACGCGCTGAAGCGCAAGACCTCTGATTTCCTGCGGATAAAACACGCCGGCCACTTGCGGTTTCGTCCCTCGCTTGCCGCTGTCTGCGCCGTTTTCGCGTTGTTCGTCATCATCGGCGGTTTTTCGACATACTTCACACCCACCACGCATATAGATTTTGATGTAAACCCCTCTGTCGGGATCACGGTCAACCGCCTGGGAACCGTGATCGGCGCGGTCGCGTACAACAGCGACGGCGCGGAGGTTTTGCGCAATGTCAACACTTGGAACAAGAACTACGAAAAAGCCGCGGAAACGCTGTTCAACACATTCATCTCCATGGGATATCTTTCCGAAAACGGTCTTCTGTCCGCGACGGTGCAAACGAACGATAAAAACTATGAAATCATTGTGCTTGACAAACTCACGGACGCCGCGAACCGGTCGCTTTCAGACCACCACATCCGCGCCAGGACCGACCTGTTCCCCGTGGGCGCGGACATTATAAGCGCCGCCCACGGACATCATATGACGCCGGCCAAATACCTCGCGGTCACAGAACTGCAAGCGGTCGACCCGACCGCCACCTTCGAGGGCTGCGCGGAACACAGCATAAGTGAAATCCGGGAACTCACCCGCGAAAGAAACGGCGGGCATCATCCCTCAGACGCCACCGACGCGCCAAACCGAAGCGGCGCGCGCCACGGCGGCGCACACCACGCAGAGCAATAAACAAGGCGCGACATAACGCGGCCCGCGATTCGCAATTTGGAAATTCGCGTCTGTCAGAGACAGATCCGAAATCTGTATCCGCTCATGCTTGCTCTGGTACATTTCGCTAAATCATGCCAAATTACGAATCGCAGAAACCAAAGCTATACTCGTATACGGATAGTTAACGGAATCGACATCCGTTACTATTCTTTCACGATAGGAAACCACATCTCATAATTAAAGTTTTCCTTCGGCATATCCGCGTCAGGATACACCTCAACGTCAGGAATTGTCTCATCCGCGCGTCTGTAACCCGACGACGGAAGCCACTCTTTCCAGAAACGGGAATGAAGCTCCAAAAAATCCCCATCCTTTTCGAGAATCGCCCATGTCGCCGCCGGAACAACGTACTTTACAAGCCCCTCCGGTACGGTGTTTGTGGTCGCGACGGCGATGTAGTAGTCAAACTCATGGCTGTCGCCGAAATCGGCGCATACCCCCACGAACCATTTTGGATCGGCGTTTGCCAATGACCGCAGCTTGTCATAGGTTTCCTTGGGCGTTTCCTCCCAAAAGCCCGGAAGCATATTTTCCGTGTCGTTTCGGAAAGTTTTTTTGATGCCTGCAACTGTAAACGCGGATTTTTTCTCGATTCTGATTTTCATTTCGGTATCTCCCTTTACATTTATTTGGAGAGAAATGCGCGGATAGGTAACAAGCGGAATTTTTCGGCTTCGCGCGTATTGCGGAGACACCTTATGCTGATTTTGAAATGCCCTGTTGAACGCCGTGGGCGAAGAATAGCCGTACTTTAACGAAATATCGATTATTTTCGCGTCGCTGTTCTGCAATTCCAGAGCGGCAAGGGACAAACGCCGCCGGCGGATATATTCGCTTAACTGTATGCCGGTAGTGCTGAGGAATATATTTGAGAAATTGTTAAGAGAACATAAGGCCAGCCGCGCCGCCTGTTTTAAATCAATGTCAGCGGCGATATTCTCCTCAATATAGTCAAGCGCGCGGTTCATTCTCGTTGTCCAATCCATAGCAACCCCTCCTTTCAACAGGAATGATACCAAAAAAGAAAAACCCGTTCCTCTCATCTGTCACCGAAATATGAGAGGAACGGAGCATTATGACGTTCATCTTGCCGCTACTCGACCTGTAATTCCGCGGTCGTAAACATCTTACCCATGTAAACGCCTGTCATAACATAAACACCGGGTTCCGTCAGCGGTTTTGACAGCTCGGCAAAAAAAACAGTGCGTACGTCACTGCTGCCCCTTCCAGGCTGCGATGAAACATTCCCGCTTAGCGAAAACTCGATTTCTATACCATTTCTCGTTAATTTCATATTTGAAAGAGCGGACACGGAAAAATCTTGCTGCTGGCCGCTAAAGAGAAAAGTAACCTCGGTACTTATCGGCTTGTCATGATCATCATAATAACCGGCCCAGTTTGAAGAAATGAGAAGATCAGGGTCCGCCGTCCGCCCAGGAGAAGGAGGAGAAGAAGATTCCGGCGGCGTACTGTTGACCGTAAGACCGCGCGCGCTGTCGAAGCGATACTCCCAGCCAAATTCATCTACGGCAAATCGCCAGGTCAGCGGGAAATAAGTGATGTCTTTATAAAGCAGCAAAGGATATTCTTCTTTGCTGTTATCAATTGTTTTTCCGTTAACACGAATGGAAAAAGCCACTGTCCGCGCAGTCGCTCTTTGTGGATTTCCTCCGGTCGTCTTCTGGTCAATATAGTTCCCGGCGACGCCGGTTTTTTTAATATCAAGCCCGGTTTCAGGGGTATAAGTGGATTCCAGGCCCAAGAATCGGCAATCATTGTACGTCATCGGGAAGTACGTTATATCCTTGTAAATAATTAAAGGATACTGTCTCGCGGTGTTATCAATTGGGACGCCGCTTAATGTAACATCAAATCCTGGCAGAGTAACCTGAACCGACGCGGCATACGCGGGCAGTCCAAATAAAAACAAACCTATGACCGATGCGGCGCATACTGCCGCGCGAATTATTTTTCTCATTTTTCCTTCACTCCTCATTGATAGGCGCCCAGCGCCTTTGCGCTATCCTTTTCAGCGCAGGGAACGAGTATAGCCTAAGCTTGGCGCCGTTCCCGCGGACGGGGATTGTCAGACGGGATTCGCAAATAATCTTTCAGCCCATTTTGCAAAATTGCTGAGAAGTTTACACCCGCGCGTTCCGCTTCAGCGTTTAGCCAGTACGGAATTGAGAGGGTTTTTTTCACCATCCGCGTGTTCGCCCGTTCGCGCACAGGTGGCATAAACGCTTCGACGAGCATTATGACTTCGTTCTTTCCGTGTTCGACACGCCGCGCGTCGGATGGCTGGGGGATTTCTTCCCCATCGCGCTCCATTCCGCAGAGGTGCAGGGCGAGACAACTGTGCGCGCTTTGTACGGCTTCCTCCGTCGTGTAGCCGATAGGACAGCAGCCGGGCAGATCCGGGAACTCTACGGAGATCCCGTCGTCCGCGTAAAAAAATATCGCTGGATAAATATATGTGTCGGTCAATTCTAAAACCTCCATTTAGCGGATTGCAATCAGCCACTACGCAAATTTTATACCTGTATTTCAACCAATTCTTGCGACGAATAGCTTTTCACCAGCTCACTCCCTTTGCGGAATAGATAATATCACGTAGATTTATACGTGTCAAGAATTTTTACGAGGTGTGGAATATGACTATAGAATCCCGCCCGTTTCAGGTCTGCGTCCGGGGTTCAGCTTGCCCGCGCGCCGGCTTAACGGTACTTTTTCTTTGTTTGATGATCCGTGTCCCAAGAACTGCCGCCGCGCCTGCCGCCAAGACCAATCCGATCATCGGAATGGAGAGAAGGCTTTCCGCCGCCGCGGGAACCGTCACCGGCACAGATTCGGCGACGGGCGCAAGGGCTTCGCGGGTGGCCGTCCTTTGCAAAACGAAGTCAATGTCTACAGACTGTCCATCAAAGATTGCGCTGATCCTGTGGCTGCCTTCGGAGACCCTGTTCAGGCGCGCTTCCGGGATCGTCAGAATGGTGCTGCCGGAGCGGACTTCGTAATCCACGCCCCGTGCCCAGATCACTCCGTCGAAGTACAACTCCCGGAATTCCTCTATGGGAATGTCTATGCGCGCCTCGAAAGGCCCCGTGCCGTCATAATCAATGGCATAAGCGTCTGTGTTTCCGCCGCCTGCCGTTTCGTTGTTTTCATTATCTGTATCTACGGCCGCGACCGGAACCGGGGCCAAAACCGGCGCCGGGGCCGCGCTTGTGCCGGCGCTCTCGGACTGTTGGGTTAGAACGGATGCCGTTTGTACGCCGGTGTTTGCCATTTCTGTATCGGTATCCGCATCGGTGTCCGCGCCGGCGCCGTTCCTGTCGGAACCGGAGACGCCGCCGTTCTCATTGACGCCGGCGTCAGCGCCTACGCGGTTATTCGCGCTGAGAGCGCCGCTTGCGCCGGAGCTGTTATTCGCGCCGGATCCACTGTTTGCGCCGAATCCACCGTTCCCCCCTGAATCGCTGTTTGCGCCGTCTGTGCCGGAATCGCCGGCAGGGGGCGCCGGCCGCCGCGGCGTGTCGGTGGGCTGCGGCGCGGAGTCTGTGGGCCGTGGCGCACCGGTCGGCTGCACCGCAGAATCCGTGGGCCCTGGCGCGCCGGTCGGCTGCGATGCGGAATCTGTGGGCCGTGGCACGTTGGTCGGCTGCGTCGCGGAATCAGTGGGCTGTGGCGCACTGGTCGGTTGCGTCGCGGAGTCCGTGGGTCGCGGCGCGCCAGTCGGCTGTGTCGCGGAGTCGGTAGGCCCTGGTACGCCGGTCGGCTGCGTTACGGAGCCTGTGGGTTGAGGCGCGTTTGTGGGTTGCGATGCGGAGTCAGTAGGTCCTGGCGCACTGGTCGGCTGCGTCGCGGAATCAGTGGGCTGTGGCGCACTGGTCGGTTGCGATGCAGAATCCGTGGGCCCTGGCGCGCCGGTCGGCTGTGTCGCGGATGCGGAATCAGTGGGCCGTGGCGTGTTGGTAGGCTGCGTCGCGGACTCAGTGGGTCGCGGCGCGCCGGTCGGCTGTGTAGAGTCAGTAGGCCGTGGCGCCTCGGTCGGCCGCGTCGCGGAGTCCGTGGGCTCCGGCGCCTCGGTGGGCTGCGCCGCGCCGGTATCGGCATCCGGCAGATCCACGCGGAATCTTTGGGCGGCCACAGTCTGTACGCCATAAATGCTGAATTCAGCCGCGGCGATATGTACCTGTCCGTCGTCCAAGCCCGGCAGCACCCGGGCCAGCAATGTGATCACCGTGCTGCCGGAACTGGCGGTATAATCCAGATACAGCGTCCGCACCTGTCCGTCGATCCAGAAATGAGTGAAATAAGGGTAGTTGTTGTCGTCCAAATCGACGACGCCGTCCCGGTTTAGATCCGTGTCGGCGACCCGCAGAATCTGATCCGCCGCCGCCCGCACCCAATAATCCCCGTCGATGCCCGGAACGCCGGGCGCGCCGATGTGCAGCGTAATATCATAGTCGTTGGTCACGGCCAGATCCGCGTCCGCAGGCGCCGTCACAGTCACCGTGATTTGCTGCATATCCAGCAAGTAACCCCACACCTTTGAATATATCTCTACCACAAAGGTAAAAACGCCGGTTTCCAGAGGCGCGCCATAAAACTGCCCGCTGAGCATGGTCAGGCCGTCGTAGACATCGCCCTTCTCCATCAAGTTCAGGCCGTCGGGCAGCGCGCCGCCAACGACCGCAAACTCCAATTCCACATTATCGGGCATCATCGTCTCAATGATGTACTGATAAGGTACTTTCAGCCAAATATCATCGTAGCCGGTCTTGGTCACACTGCCGTCAATCTCCGTAAGATTGACGCCGTTCACCTTCGCCCAGCGCGTGATAAAACTCCCTTTAACGCCATAGATGGTGTTCTTATCGGACAGCTCCGCGTCCGCCGGCAGCGTCGGCGCCGTTGAGAAATATCCCGCTCCCCCCACGGAGATCACACTCATAGGCACATAAATATCCACATTGGGCGCCCCCGTGGTTTCCACAAGGAAATACAGAGGCAAATCCAACATACCGTCCTGAATGATGATTTCGGACAGAGCGGAACAATCCGCGAAAGCCCCGGCGCCCACGGCGGTCACCCCCGCCGGAATGACCACGCTGGTCAAACCGCCGCACTCATAAAACATCCCGTCGCCAATGACCGTCACGCCCTCCGATATCTTTACGCTCGTCAAACCGGCGCAATGGCTGAACGCCCCGTAGCCGATAACCGTCACGCTGTCCGGTATCTCCACATAGGTCAAACCGACACAATTACCAAACGCGCCCCCGCCAATGGCAGTCACGCTGTTTGGAATCTCTGCGCCGGTCAAACCATAGCAATCGTAAAACGCGCCGTCGCCGATAACCGTCACACTGTCCGGTATTTTTACACCGGTCAAGCTGGCGCAGCCGGTAAACGCGAAGTCGCCGATAGCCGTCACACTGTCCGGTATTTTCACATCAGTCAAACCGGCGCAGTTCGCAAATACACCGCCGCCGATGGCCGTTACGCTGTCCGGAATCTCCACCTCGGTCAAACCGGCGCAGCCGTTAAACGCGTAGTCGCCGACGGTCGTTACACTGTCCGGAATCTCCACATAAGTCAAACCGGCGCAATGGGTGAACGCCCCCTCGCCGATGGCCGTCACGCTGTCCGGAATGATTACGCTGATTAAACTGACACACTCGTTAAACGCCATATAGCCGATGCTGGTTACGCTGTCCGGAATTGTTACACCAGTCAAACTAACACAGCCGGTAAACGTATCCCTGCCGATGCTGGTCACTCCCGGCGGGATTTCCACGCCGGTCAAGCCGACGCAGCCGGAAAACGCAGTGTCGCCAATGGCGGTCACGCTGTTTGGCATCGTCACATCGGCCAAAGCGGCGCAATTGCTGAACGCGCCATTGCCGATAACGGCCACACCTTCCGGCAGCTCCACACCAGTCAAGCCGCAGGCGGCAAACGCCTCCCTGCCGATATCGGTCACCCCCGCCGGAATTTCCACACCGGTCAAACCGGCGCAGTTTTTGAACGCCCCCTCGCCGATGACAGTCACACTGTCCGGGATCACCACATCGGCCAAACTGACGCAGCCCTCAAAAGCGGAACCGCCGACGGCGGTCACCCCCTCCGGAATCACCACGCCGGTCAGGCTTGTACACCCCCAGAACGCGGCGTACCCAATGCTGACGACGCTGTCCGGGATCTCCACGCCGGTCAAAGCGACACACTGGGCAAACGCCATTTCGCCGATGCCGGTCAGACTATTCGGCAGCGCCACGCGGGCCAAAGCGTTGCAATCGCAAAACGTCCTATAGCCAATGGCCGTCACCCCTTCCGGGATCACCACGCCGGTCAAGCTTGAGCAGTACCAGAACGCGGCGTCCTCAATGCTGACTACACTGTCCGGAATCACCACACTGATCAAAGCGGCGCAATTATAAAACGCGGAACCCTCAATGACAGTCACACCCTCCGGAATCACCACATCGGTCAAAGCGCCGCAATGGGCGAACGTCCTATAACTAATGGCCGTCACGCCTTCCGGGATCACCACATCGGTCAAAGCGCCGCAGCCCTCAAACGCGCCGCCCCCAATGCCGGTCACCCCCTCCGGGATCACCATCTCGGTCAAACCGACACAGCCGGCAAACGCCTCATAGCCAATACTGGTCACGCCTTCCGGAATCACCACGCCGGTCAAACTGCCGCAGTAGGCAAACGCGCCGTCCCCGACGCCGGTCACGCTCTTGCCGTCGATCTCATAAGGAATAGCCACAACACCGCCGTCACCGCCGTAACCTGTGAGTATTACGCCGCCGTCAGCCCCGTCCTCCCATTCAAATCCCGCGTCCCAGGCGTCCTGGGCGCTCATCGAAGTCGGCGTCGCCGCGTTTCCCGCCCCGGCCTCAGGCAGCAGCAGGATTCCCGCGTACCGTTCCGCGGCGAGATGGCCCGCGAACCCCACGCACACAAGCGCCGCGCATAAGCAGACCACCGTCCTGACAGTGAACCGCTTTTTTGATTCCTTCCGCCGCCTTAGATATCTGCCGATTCTGCTCTCATACATGCCGAACGACGCCTCCCCCCGACACCGCTTCATCCCTCACCGTATGGAAAATACTACTCATATTATAGTTATTCGTATCCACCATCACATTTTAGGGGGTCGGCGAATCGCGGTTCGCCCATCTCTTATCTTGCCAAATGGCAAGTAAGCGTCTATAATAATCCTATCCGATAGTTCCTAAGTGAAAGGGGCCTATTATATGCCGGAGAACAATCGAACCGAGTATAAACGCGAACTAAATGACAAGTTTGAAAAAGCCGTCGTTTCGTTTTTGAACTATGCGGGCGGCGGGGAAATCATCATAGGCATGGACGACGATGGCGGCGCCTGCGGCGTGAGCGCGCCCGACCAGGTACAAAGGCAAGCCGTCGACCGAATCCGCAACAATATCAGACCTCAGACCCTCGGCTTGTTTGATATTGTGCAGGATAGCATGGGTGGAAAAGACGTAATACGGGTCATCGTGTCCTGCGGGCAGCAGCGTCCGTACTACATTCGCAAAAAAGGGATGTCAGAGTTAGGCTGCTTCGTCCGCGTCGGGAGTTCATCTCAGCCAATGTCGGAGCAGATGATCGAGGAACTGCTGTCCAAGCGGCAGAAGCTGACGCTCCAGACCATGCTCTCGCCCCGCCAAAGTCTCACTTTCAAGCAGTTAGCCATTTACTATGAAGAAAAAAA
>JAISDM010000007.1 GCA_031264885.1 Peptococcaceae bacterium
CTGCCCTAAGTAGGGACTCAGGTCTATCTTTAATTGGTACGAGCCGGTGACGCCCGGATTGTTGACCAGCTGTCTCACGTCCGAGCTGATGATGCCGTCCAGCACCAGGGTCATTTCCAGGTTGGAATCCATGCCGCTGTAGGTTTGGATGGAGGCGCCGGTGGCATTGGGGGACAAATCCCAGTTGTTCCCGAACAAAACCGCCGCCGCGCTGCCTGTGGCGACTCCGTTCACATATACCGAACCGATGGAAATCGACGATGCGGCATTTTTTTGGGCCATGTCCTCGATAATGAGAACCTGGGCGCCGCTGTTGTCCGGGCTGTCTCCGATCTTCACCGCGATCAGGGGCTCCGCCGTCCCCTTCTGATACGCGTCGTACTCGTCGGGGAAAAAGGCGGCCATCAGCCGGTCTTCGATGTGATCCGCCAGCAGTTCCATCGTGGAGGGGTTCTCTCTGAAGAGGATGCCCTGGTCATCGCCCTGCCGCTTGCCGTCGGTACCAAGAGCCAACGATGCGGATCCCGAACCGAGTATCATAGAAGTGCCGAAACTCGAAAGAGAAACCAACCGCTTGACCTGGTCGGACGCGATGCTTTCCCAATCCCGGAGAATATCGTCACTTGTATCCCCCGCTGTGCTGTCATAGTAAATCGTAATCGTCTCCGTACTGCCGTCAAAAACAGCGCTTCTGACAGTTCCAGGTGGGGCTGTCGTTAAATCTACAAAGTCAATATTAATGCCGCCCAGCTTCGACGGATCATACAACGTGGTCGAATCATAAGGCGGACCGGACGAAATATCATACACCGTATAATCCCCCGACAGCTGGATGGTCCGGCTCCGGTTGTTGACAGTGATCTCCAGCTGATTGGGCAGCAGGTCGAAGTTCAGGCCGCCGGAGATATCCTGGGCGCCCCAGAGCTGCATCCCCACCCCCGCCTGCAAAGTGAGCCCGTTCGCTTTGGCGTCGGCGCCCAGCGCCTCGCCCATGACCCCCTTATCCAGCCGGGGCAGCGGGGAATTCAGTATGTTCTTATTCTTGAGCTGAGCGATGGCCAGGGCGTTGCTGCCGTCCCCGTTCACTCCGGGCAGGTCGCTGCCGGCCGCCACCAGGTTTACATTCTTCTCCAAATCCGGATTGACCCGGATGTTGCCCGCGGTAAAAGGCTGGCTCGCGTCGATTTTGGTAAAAAAAGCCACGCCCGTAGTCCCTTCCAGGGTCTGGCCGTTCCGGTGCAGCTCGTTGATCTCATAGGCCATCCGTTCCGTGAATTGATTGAGCTTGGCGATGAGCCCGTCCGTTCCGCCGATGACCTTATCCCGGATCTCCACGTACCCCGCCAAAATCCCGGATTTGAGGCTGACCGAGCCCAGCTTCTGACCGGTGTCCGGCAGCTGCCAATACAGCTTGGCCTGCTCCGGGAAGGCGATGTTATTATCGAAACGCATCTCCACCACGATGTTTTTGCTGACAATCATATTGCCGCCCATGGTGACGGTCACGGCCCCGTCCTTGTCCTCCACCACATCCACATTCATGATCTCGGACAGCTGGTCGATGATCAAGTCCCGCTTATCCCGCAGATCGTTAGCCCTCCGCCCCGTGGCTTCCATCATGGCGATCTGCTTATTCAGATCCCGGACCCGGTAGGCCATATTGTTGATCTCCGGCACCATCAGCTCAATGCTTTCGTTGATCTCCCTCTGGAGTTCCTTCAGCTGCCCGTCCATGGTGTTCAGCACCGAAGCCAGGGTAACGCCGTCCTGTACCACCACGGAGCGAACCTCGACGGAAGACGGGTATTTGTACAACTCATTCCAGGATTCCCAGTATTTATCCATCACCGTGCGCAGGTTGGAGTCCTCGTCCCCGCCCGGCTCGTTGAAGACGCTCTCCAATGTGGCAAAAAGGCCGTTTTTGGTCTCCCATTCCCCTACGGACTGGGCTTCCTTGCGGTACTGCATATCCAACAGCGCGTCCCGGATCCGGCGGATGTCGTAGACTTCCACCCCGGTACCCACATAGCCGGGCTGTATCTTCATGGGGTATGTGGCGGACATATCCACCACCTGCCGGGTGTAGCCCACGGTCTCCGCGTTGGCGATGTTGTGCCCGACGGTATCCAGCGCGATTTGCTGAGCTTTCAGCCCGGAATAGCTGGTATTCAATCCAAAAAAAGTCGATAATGCCATACGATCACCTATCTTTTCTTACTTTTGCCTTAATCCTTACGCTTTCCGGTCTATGATCCGGCTCAGCACCTGCCGTTTTTCCTGCTGATCCGAATCGTAAACAGGCTGGCTCTCCTGAACCAGCTGGGCAAAAGTCATATGAACCAAGTTCAGCGCCTGATGGGTCAAATCATGATTGACCGTGTTCACCAGGGCGATCTCCCGCAGAGTCCCGCCGAAACGGACGCAGTCCGCCTCCAGCGGGACCCGCTCTTCCGGTTCCAGTGTTTCCAGCAATTCGGACAGCACAGAATCCGGCTTCAGCCCCTGTTTTTCAAAAAGCTCCCGGGCATGGCCGTGCCGTATGGTTTCCGCGTCCGAAATCTCACGCAGCATCTGTTCTTTCCGCTCAAGAAGCTCCGGCAGCGCGTCCGCGCTGCCCTCGATCAGAAGCTTCTGTTCCTGCCGCATCAACGCCAGCACTTCCGTGTACAGCTTATCCAGCGCCGCGATCCACTTCCGCAGAAGCGTCACGCCGGATTCTTCAGGAGACGGTTTGTGAGACGGCTCAGGGGGACTCATAGCTTGGCGCTCCAGAAGTTTTCCACAGCCATTCTTTCCGCGATGGCCTGGGCGTTCACTTCATAAGCGCCCGATTGAACCGCCTCTTTCAAGGCTTCCAGTTTGGATTTCGCCTGATTTTGGGGTTGGGCCAACAACGTCTGCAAAGCCTGATTTGCCAGCTGAAAATCGCGCAAATCCCTGGACAGCGCTAATTCATCGGTCTTTTTGCCCGACGCGGCTTGCCTTTGACCGGAGTCAGTTTCCTTTAACTGCTGCTTGTAGAGTTGTGAAATGTTTTGGAGGTATTGGCTGTTATTGATCCTCATGAATTTTCACCTCGCTTCTCGGGCCTGTCACGCGGCAACGGACCCTTAAATGCAAATAAATGCAAATGCACCTACCTCTATTATCGAATAGGTGCAAGCTTTAGTTTAGCTGAATTTGATAAAAATTTCGCTCAATATTTACTGAACCGGCTCCGCGCCCATTCGGGTTTGTTTTTTTCCGGCGATATGTCGTCGGCCTTCTTCTTGTTGATTTCAGAAACGCTCTGTTTGAACCCCTCTGTCAGCTTTTGGCCGCAAGCATAGCAAAAACGCCCCGCGGGGATGGGTTCTCCGCACAGTTCGCAGGTCAGGCCGAGGTTCTTGTTCTCGCTGCTCGCGATGATTCTGCCGTCCCGCAGGTATCCGGAGATGGTTTTTTCCGGGATGCCGGTGCCTTCCGAAACCTGCTGAATATTGGCTTTGGGGTTCTCCTGCAGATATTGTTTGACGGTTTCGAATTGATCCTCTAATTTCTGTTTGCATTCAGGGCAAAGGTTCGTTTTAATAAAGGTGAATATTTTGCCGCACTCGGGACAATTTCTCAGTTCCACCACAACACCCCCACTTAAAGCGTAAGCCTTTCTTCCCACATATCTTACCAAAATACCGATATGTTGTCAATCGGGGCGGCATCTTGTTTTTTTAAACGGCCGCGTGGGCGATTTATTTCCTGGGAAATTTAAACACACTCTCCATTGATATACAGATGGCGGAATATCAAGAAGAGGTAAAAACGGAGGTCAAGGACGAAACCCCGCGCGCGGACGAAAAAATCATACTGGCGGTGAAATTGTCCGAAACAGCCCTTGAGCTGGAAACCGCCTCAAAGAACGGCGAACTGGATCATTGCCTGAACGTGTTTCCCGCTTTTGAGAAACAGCTTTCCTCCCTGCGTCAGCGGCTGACGGCGGTTTTTCCGGGCGAAAGCGGCGCTTCCGATTCCGAAAAAGAAGCGGGAGACATGGATTACCTGCGGGCAAATGTTCAAAAAGCGACGGCCGCCGCCGATGATTTTGACAGCGACGCGGGGCTTGAGGCCATTCAGCCTCTACTGGATTATGATTTTGGAGAGCGGAACAACACCCTGCTGGCAAAAGCGGCCCAGGCGTTCAACGCGTTTGACTGCGGCGCCGCCGCCGGAATCCTGAAGGAGATAAATCCATAGTTCGCGACTGCCAAAGACGGGCGGCAGAATGCCGCCCCTACACACACGTCACCCGTGGTACCGTAGGGGCGGCATTCTG
>JAISDM010000155.1 GCA_031264885.1 Peptococcaceae bacterium
GCGTCCGCAAAAGCCACTGTTTGAGCGGAGCGAGTTTGGCTTTTGCAGCAAGTTGAGCCGTAGAAATTCAAAACGCGGAGACGTAAGGGCCATATCTCATCCTTCACCGGGTGGTATGCCGTCAACCGTCAACTACGAATCGGAGATAATATCCGTCCCCATATACGGTCGCAAAACCTCCGGCACGCGGACACTGCCGTCCGAATTCTGATAATTCTCCAGAACAGCGGCGAAAGTCCGGCCCACGGCCAGCGCGGAACCGTTTAAGGTGTGAACGAATTCTAATTTGGCGTCCGGGCTTCGGCGGAAGCGGATGTTCGCCCGCCGCGCCTGGAAATCCTCATAATTACTGCATGAAGATATCTCCCGGTAGGCGCCGGCGCCAGGCAGCCAGACCTCCAGATCGTAGGTTTTCGCGGATCCGAAGCCCATGTCCCCGCTGCTTAAACAAACCACCCGGTACGGCAGCTCCAGGCCCTGAAGCACGGCTTCCGCGTTCCGCGTCAGGCTTTCCAGCTCGTCATAGGAACGCTCCGGCAAGGTGAATTTCACCAGCTCCACCTTGTTGAATTGGTGCTGGCGGATCAGTCCGCGGGTGTCCCTCCCGGCCGCGCCCGCTTCCGCCCGGAAGCAAGGGGTGTGCGCCGTTAAACAAATAGGCAGGTCGTCCGCTTTCAGGATTTCATCTCTGTGGTAATTGGTCAGGGGCACCTCCGCGGTGGGAATCAAGTAGTATCCGTTATTCTCCACCCGGAACGCGTCCTCGGCGAATTTAGGCAGCTGCCCCGTGCCCGTCATGCTGTGCTCATTGACCATCAAAGGCGGCAGCAGCTCCGTATATTGATGCCGGCCGGTATGCAGATCCAGCATCCAGGTTATGAGCGCGCGCTCAAGCCTGGCCCCCGCGCCCCGGTAGAAAGCGAAGCGCGCTCCGGAAACCTTGCCGGCCCGCTCGAAGTCCAGAATCCCCAAGGCTTCCCCCAAATCCCAATGGGGCTTCGGGTCAAAATCGAAACCCGCGGGCGTTCCCACCACCCGCACCAGCTGATTGGCGGAATCGTCCGGCCCGGTGGGAACCGATTCATGCGGCACATTGGGAACGGACAAGGCAATATACGTCAGCTTCTCGTCCGTCTGCCGGATCTCTTCATCCAGCGCCTTGATCGTGTCCCCCGCCTGGCGCATTTCCAGCACCATCGCTTCCGCGTCTTCTCCCGCCTTCTTGAGTTTCCCTATTTCCTGGGAAATAGTATTCCTGCGCTCTTTTAATTGCTCCACGGTTCCGATTTTGTTTCGGCGGGCCTCGTCCAGAGCCAAAAACTCATCTACGATTTCCGTGGGATGATTCCGGCGCCGCAGGGCTTCTTTTAATTTTTCCGGATTTGCCCGGATCCATTTTCCGTCCAGCAAGTCGGATTCCTCCTTTTTTGGATTCCGGGTTAGAATTCCACATAAATGGCTTTGCGTATCGCGGGAATTTGTTCCAGCTTTCGGACGACGTCTTCCGGCGCCATGCTGTCTAATGTGAGCACCATCAGCGAAAAGCCTTCTTTGTTTTCCCGGCTCACCTGCATACCGGAGATGTTCACCCCCGCGTCGCCCAATATCATGCCCACCGGGCCGACCACCTTGGGCTGATTGCGATGGGGCGCCAGCAGCAGATGCCCTTCCGGCCGGATGTCCAGATTGAACTCGTCGATTTGAATGATGTGGATCTCCCCGTTTTGAAAAACCGATCCGCCGATGCTGTGGGTCTTGCCTTTCTGATCCCGGATCGTGACGGTCATTTGGTTCACATAGTCCTGGGACTGATTCTCCTGAGTGACCGTGATCTTAATGCCCCGTTCCTTCGCCACCACCGGCGCGTTCACATAATTGACCGCGTAGCCCAGCGCCGGCCGCAGCAGGGCCTTCATCAGGGTATTGGTCAGGGGCCGCAGTTCTTCCTGTTTCGGCACGTCGCCGGTATATTTGATTTCTACCTTTTGGATGGGCCCCTCCGCGATATAATTGGAGACCTTTCCCAACTTCTCGGCCAGCGCCATGAACGGTTCCATTTTTTTGGCCAATTCAGGCTTCATAAAGGGGATATTCGCCGCGTTATGAACCAATTCCCCATTCAGAACGCGGATGATTTCCTCCGCCACATCCTGGGCCACCTGCACTTGAGCCTCCTCTGTTGAAGCGCCCAGATGCGGCGTCGCCACCACCTGGGGCAGCTGAAACAGAGGGCTGTCCGTCTGCGGTTCTTTCTCGAACACATCGATGGCCGCCCCGGCAATCTTGTTTTGGACCAGCGCTTCGTACAGATCCTGCTCGTTGATGATGCCGCCTCTGGCCACGTTCAATACCCTGGCCGTGGGTTTCATCAAGTCAAATTCGCCCTTGGCGATCATGTTCTTGGTTTCCGCCGTTTTGGGCATATGCACGGTGATGTAATCGGCTTCCCTGAATATTTCCTCCTTGGTACACAGCCGCACATGGAACTGCTGGGCGCGTTCCTCCGTGATATAGGGGTCATAGGCCAGAATATCCATCCCGAAAGCGCGGCAGCGGACGGCCACCTCGGCGCCGATCTTGCCGAATCCCAAGACGCCTATCTTCTTCCCGCGAAGCTCGACGCCCATGTATTTGGACCGGTCCCACCGGCCTTCCTTGAGGGATTGCTGGGCCTGGGGCACATTGCGGGCCATCGCCAGAAGCAGCGCCATGGTATGCTCGCAGGCGGAGATGGTATTGCCGTCCGGGGTGTTGACCACCACCACGCCCCGCTGAGTGGCCGCGTCCACATTGATGTTGTCGATGCCGACGCCGGCTCTCCCCACCACCTTCAGATTCGCCGCTTTCTCCAGTATTTTCTCCGTGATTTTGGTTTCGCTCCGCACGATCAGCGCGTGATAATCCGCCGCCATCTCACAAATCGCGTCCTCCGTCTGCTTGAGTTTCACGTCCACCTGCACGTTCGGGTGTTGACGCAGCATATCGACGCCTTGTTCCGATATGGGATCGCACACTAAGATTTTAAACATGTCCGGTCTTTCTCCTTAATTTCTTTAAGCTTTTTCTATGATTTTCAAAGTGTCCCGGGCGATGACCAATTCCTCGTTGGTGGGAATCACCAATACCCTGAGGCCGGCGCCGGCGGCGCTGATGTCTACCTCCTGCCCGCGGATCTTGTTCTTGGCTTCGTCGATCGCCACGCCCAGGTAACCCAGCCCGGCGCAGATCTTGGCCCGCATACTGCTGGAATTCTCTCCGAGTCCCGCCGTGAAGACGATGGCGTCCGCTCCGTCCAGCGCCGCCGCGTAGGCGCCGATATACTTCCTCACCACATAGGCAAAACGGTCCAGCGCCAATTGAGCGCGTTTATTGCCCTTCCCCGCCGCTTCCTCAATATCCCGGAAGTCGCTGCTGACGCCGGAAAGCCCCAGGACGCCGCTTTTTTTGTTCAGCACATCCGTCGCCTGGGCGATGTTCAGCTGTTCTTTTTCCATGATAAACGACAGAATCGCCGGATCGATGTCGCCGGAGCGGGTTCCCATGACCAGCCCCTCCAGGGGCGTGAGTCCCATGCTCGTGTCCACACTCTTGCCGCCTTTTACCGCGGTGATGGAAGCGCCGTTGCCCAGATGACAGGTAATGACCTTCACATCCTGCGCCGGTTTGCCGAGAAGGGCGGCGGCTCTCTGAGAGACGTACAGATGTGACGTGCCGTGGAACCCATAGCGGCGCACCTTGTATTTCTCGTAATACTCATAAGGCAGCGCGTATATATACGCCTCCGCCGGCATGCTCTGATGGAACGCCGTGTCGAATACGGCGATCTGCGCGATCTTGGGCATTAAATTCGTACACGCCTCAATCCCCATAATATTGGGCGGATTATGCAGAGGCGCCAGGTCGCTGTTCTTGCGGATGGCTTCCATGACGGCAGGCGTAATCCGGACGGACCCGGAAAAATCCTCCCCTCCGTGTACCACCCGGTGCCCTGTCGCGCTCAGCTCGTCCAGGGAGGCCAGCACGCCGTGTTTGGGGCTTGTGACCGCTTCCAGCACCAAGGCGATGGCTTTCTCATGATTCTCGATGTCCGCGTTGATTTCAACCTTTTGATCCCCGGGACGGTGAACGAGAACCGAACCGGGCAAGCCGATCCGTTCCACCAGACCCTTTGCCAGCACCGACTCGTCCCGCATATCGAACAGTTGATATTTAAGCGACGAGCTTCCACAGTTGATGACCAGAATTTTCATTTGTTTTTGTCCTCCTCAAGATTCGCTTTCTTCGTCTTCTTCCAATTCGTCCTTCGAGATGATCCGCGCGATGGCCACCACTTTGTCCTTCTCGCCCAGCCGCATAGCCGTGACGCCCTGAGTGGCCCGGCCCAGCAGGGATATATCGTCCACATGGGTCCGGATCATGATGCCGTCCAGGGTGATGATCATAATTTCATCTCCGGACGAAACCGCCATGACGCCGGTCACCATGCCATTTTTCTGAGTCACGCGGATGCCCATGACGCCCTTGCCGCCCCGGGTCTGATTGCGGAATTCCGCCAGGCGGGTGCGCTTGCCGAAGCCTTTTTCCGTGATCACCAGCAAATCCTCCCCGGATTTGAGGTTCTCCACGCCCACCACCTTGTCCCCCGCGCCCAGGTTGATGCCCTTCACGCCTCTGGCCGTCCGGCCTGTGACGCGCACATCCGTTTCGGAGGCGCGGATCACCATCCCGTGATGGGTGGCCAGCAGCACCTCGTCCTCGCCGGTGGTCAGCTGGACGCCGATGAGTTCGTCCTCATCGTCCAGGGTCAGCGCGATGATGCCGTCTTTTCTGGAGGTATTGTACTCCGTCAGCCCGGTTTTTTTCATAATGCCGTTCCGGGTCACCGTCAGCAGGAATTGGCCTTCGTCGAAGCTTTTGACCGGGATGACCGCCGTGATCTTATCGTCGCCCGTGATGTACAGCAGGTTCACAATGGCGGTTCCTTTGGCCTGACGGCTGGCTTCCGGCACATCATACACCTTCGTGCGGTACACCTTTCCTTTATTGGTGAAGAATAAAAGGAAGTGGTGGTTGGTGCTGGTGAACAGATGTTCGACAAAATCCTCTTCCTTCGTGGTGATGGCCGAAACCCCGCGGCCTCCGCGCTTCTGGCTCCGGTAATCCGTAATCGGCTGCCGCTTGATGTACCCCCCGTGGGTAATCGTGATCACGACCTCGTCGTCCGGAATGAGATCCTCCATGCTGATGGAATCGCCCACCGGGTTGATTTGGCTCTTTCTCGCGTCCGCGTAGCGCGCCCGCACTTCCTTCAGCTCGTCCTTTATGATTCTCAGGATCATGCGCTCCTCCGCCAGAATGCCGCGCAGGGAGGATATCCTCTCGATCAGCTGTTTATATTCCTCTGCGAGTTTCTCACTTTCTAGGGCGGACAGCCGTCCCAGACGCATGTCCCAGATCGCCTGGGTCTGGCGGTCCGACAGCCCGAACCTCTCCATGGCGGCCGCCTCGAAAGCGCTGTAATCCCTGGACGCCCGGATGATCCGGATGATCTCGTCGATATGGTCGATGGCGATCCGCAGACCCTCTACGATGTGGAGGCGTTCCTCCGCTCTGCGGAGTTCATGGCGCGTCCGCCGCGTCACCACGTCTTTCTGATGCTCCACGTAATAATACAGGATCTGGCGCAGGTTCAGCACCTGGGGTTCCCCGTCCACCAAGGCCAGCAGAATCACGCCGAAGCTCTCCTGCATTTGGGTGTGCTTGTACAGCTGGCTCAGAATCACCTGGGGGTTGACGTCTCGCCTTAGATCGATGACGATTCTCATGCCGTTGCGGTCGGTTTCATCCACGAGACCCGTGATGCCGTCCACTTTTTTATCCCGGACCAGCTCGGCGATTTTTTCGATCAGCCGGGCTTTGTTGACCATGTAGGGTATTTCCGTGACCACGATCCGGGTCTTGCCCCCCGGCATGCTCTCCACTTCCGAGACCGCCCGGGTCACGATGGATCCGCGGCCGGTTTCATAAGCCTGCCGGATGCCGGACAGCCCCATGATGACCCCCCCTGTGGGGTAGTCGGGCCCCTTGATGTGCGCCATCAATTCGCTGACGGTGATCTGGGGCTGGTCGATCAGCGCGATGACGCCGTCAACCACCTCTCCCAGGTTGTGCGGGGGGATATTGGTGGCCATGCCCACCGCGATTCCGGCGGAGCCGTTGATTAACAGATTGGGAATCCGGGAGGGGAGGACTACGGGCTCTTCCAGTTCGTTGTCATAATTGGGGGTAAACTCTACCGTTTCCTTATCGATGTCCCGGAGCATTTCCTGGGCAATTCTCGACATGCGCGCTTCCGTGTACCGCTGCGCCGCCGCCATGTCCCCGTCCACCGACCCGAAATTCCCCTGTCCGTCGATCAGCGGATACCGCGTAGAGAAATCCTGAGCCAGGCGCACCATTGCGTCGTAGACCGCCGAGTCGCCGTGAGGATGATAACGTCCCATGACGTCGCCGGTGATGCGGGCGGACTTGCGGTAGGGCTTGTCCGAGGTGACGCCGGACTCAAACATCGAGTACAGAATCCGCCGGTGAACCGGCTTCAGCCCGTCTCTTACGTCCGGCAGCGCCCGTCCCACGATGACGCTCATGGAATAGTCGATATAGGAGGTTTTCATCTCTTCTTCAAGACGAACCGGCAGTATTTTACCTTCAGAAAGATTATCCATTTTTACCTCGTTTCAACTTTATTCGCTTTGATTCCGGAACCGGGTTTCAGATGTCCAGATTCTGGACTTCCCGCGCGTGGCTCATAATAAATTCTTTCCGCGGCTCCACTTTGTCGCCCATCAAGATCGTAAAAATCTCGTTCGCCTCCAGGGCGTCCTGAATGTCTACCTGCAATATGGTCCGGTTCTCGGGATTCATTGTGGTCTCCCACAGCTGATCCGGATTCATCTCTCCAAGCCCTTTATAGCGCTGCGGCTTGTCATAGCTGTTGGTCTCCAGGCCGTCGATGAATTGGTCCATATCTTTTTTGGAGAAAAAATAATGATCGTCTTTCTTGCCGCGCTTCAGTTTGACCTTGAAAAGGGGCGGCTGGGCGATGTAGACATAATGATTTTCGATTAACTTAGGCATGTAGCGGTAGAAGAAGGTCAGCAGCAAAGTGCGGATGTGGGCCCCGTCCACGTCCGCGTCGGTCATGATGACGATCTTATGATAGCGCGCTTTGTCCACGTCAAAATCACTGCTGACGCCGCAGCCGATGGCAGTGATCAGCGCCTTGATCTCTTCGTTGCCTAATATTTTGTCCAGCCGCGCTTTCTCCACATTGAGAATTTTGCCGCGCAGGGGCAAGATGGCCTGAATCTTGGGATTCCGCCCGCCCTTCGCGGAGCCTCCGGCCGAATCGCCCTCCACGATGTATAATTCACATTCCGAGGGGTCTTTGGAGGAACAGTCGGTGAGCTTGCCCGGCAGCGCCATGGATTCCAGGGCGCTCTTGCGCCGGGTCAGCTCCCGGGCCTTCTTGGCCGCCTCCCGGGCCCGGGACGCCATCAGCGCCTTATCGACAATTTTTCGTCCGACCGAGGGATTCTCCTCCAGAAAAGTGGCCAGACCGTCGCTGATGATGCTGTCCACAATGCCCCGGACCTCGCTGTTGCCCAGCTTCGTCTTCGTCTGACCCTCAAACTGCGGATCCTTGACCTTGACGGAAAGTACGGCGGTGATGCCCTCGCGGATGTCCTCGCCCTGGAGATTCGGCATGTTCTCCTTGATGAAATTCATTTTTTTGCCGTAATCGTTGACGACCCGGGTCAGCGCGGTCTTGAAGCCGACCTCATGGGTGCCCCCCTCTGTGGTGTGGATGTTATTCGCGAAAGAGAACAGATTCTCCGTATATCCGTCGTGGTACTGGAAAGCCGCTTCCACCTGGACTTCCTCTTTCTCGCCCTCGATGTACAGCACATCCGGATGCAGGGCCTCTCTGTTTTTGTTCAAGTACCGGACAAAATCGCGGATCCCGCCGTCGTAGGCCAGATTCTTCTCCTTGCCCGAACGTAAATCCTTCAGGGAGATGTTCAGTCCCCTGTTCAGGAAGGCCAATTCTCTCATGCGGTAGAGGAGCGTGTCATAATCGAACTCAATGCCTTCCCGGAAGATCTCCGTGTCCGGCTTAAAGGTAATCTTCGTGCCGGTGTGGTCTATCTTTCCGCCGGAGTCCATCTCCGTGACGGGTTTGCCCCTCTGATATCTTTGACGGTATATCTTTCCGTCCCGGTATATCTCCACGTCGAACCATTCGGACAGCGCGTTGACCACCGAAGCGCCCACGCCGTGCAGCCCGCCGGACACCTTGTAGCCCTCGCCGCCGAATTTCCCGCCCGCGTGCAGCATGGTCAGAACGACCTCCAGGGCGGATTTATCGGTCTTGGAATGGGTGTCCACGGGGATGCCCCGCCCGTTGTCCAGAACCGTGACGCTGTCGTCTTCGTGCAGCGTAATCTCCACCTGGTCGCAATAGCCGGCCATGGCCTCGTCCACGCTGTTGTCCACAATCTCGTACACCAGGTGATGCAGCCCGTTGGGTCCGGTGCTGCCGATATACATGCCGGGCCGCTTCCGAACCGCCTCCAAGCCTTCCAGCACCTGGATCTGATCCGCGTTGTAGTTCTCGCTCAAATATCCCGCCTCCTGTCTCTCCTAATTAATATCACTTGATTTGACCTGCCTGTATTTGATACGTACGGATCTCTTTCTCATATTTGCCTAAAACCCCGATGGAATCCGTGGTCGTAATGAAACATTGAATCTCCTTGCTCTGGATGAATTGAATCAGCGCGTTCCTCCGCCATTCGTCCAGCTCGCTCATCACGTCGTCCAACAGCAAAATCGGATATTCGCCTGATTCCCCGCGAAAGAACTCCAGCTCGGACAGTTTAAGCGCCAGAACAGCCGTCCGGTGCTGGCCCTGGGAACCGTAGAGCTTCAGATCCATGCCGTTGACGACGATGCTCAAATCGTCGCGGTGAGGCCCCCAGAGTGTGACGCCCTGCCGCGTCTCTTCCTGAAGAACATCTCTTTGAACCTCTTTCAGGGCGCCCGGTATATCGTCGGAGATCTTCAATTCCCTGCGCTTGTTTAAAAAATATTTAATATCCAGGTTTTCCACGCCGCCTGTCAATTTCCTCTGAGTCAGCCGCATCAGGGGATTGAGTTTTTCCAAGGCTTGGAGACGTTTATAGACAATTTGCGACGCGGAGGCCAGGAGTTGTTCGTCCCAGAGGGAGAGATTGGCCCCATCGCGCCGGCCAAAATGGATTTGCTTTAATAAGTGGTTCCGCTGCGCCAAGAGGCGCCGGTATTTATGCAATTCTTGAAAATACTCCGTGCTGACTTGAGATATATCATAATCCAGGAAATTTCTTCTTTCCTGAGGAGAGCCCTTGATCATGGACAGATCCTCGGGCGCGAAGAGTACGGAATTCAGGTTCCCGAGCATGTCCGCCGGTTTCTGCGCTTTTAAGCCGCCGATGTAGATCTGTTTCGCGGGTTTGGTCAAACGGCTGAACGCCGTTTCCAAGGACAGGACACCCAATCTGTTTAGGATCTTGCCTGAAATAAGGAATGATTTCTGCTCCCAGCGGACCAGCTGGTCCTCCTTCACAGGCCGGTAAGACCTTCCGATGGAGAGATAATAGATGGCCTCGATTAAATTGGTTTTGCCCTGAGCGTTTTTCCCCTGGAATATGTTCAGGGAAGGAGAAAAATCATGGGAAAACGCCTGATAATTCCTATAATCTTTTAATTCCAGCGATTGAAGAAGCATTCTCGGCGGTCCTACGCCCGAACGGGCAGAATTAAGTATGTGAAGGAATCGTCCTCAATGAGTCTCATCACGCCGGGCTTCAAGGCTTCCGTGAGTTCAAAAAGGATCTCTTCCGCTTCCACGGATTTCAGCCCGTCCATAAGATAATGGCAGTTGAAGGCGATCAGAAGGTCTTGCCCCTCATTCTGAACGGGTATGGTTTCGTCGCCTCCGCCAAATTCCGATTGGGAAAAGATCTTCATTCTGTCGCTTTCGATTTGCAGCCGTACGGTCCTGCTGTCGTCATTTGACGCGGCAAACAGCGCGACCCTTTCCACCGCGTCCAGAAACTCCCGGGTCCGCGCGCGGATCTTAAACAGGTATTCCTTGGGCAGGACGCTGCGGTAATCGGGAAAAACCCCCTCCAACAGCCTGCAATAGATCACGACGTTCTCGAAGGTGAAGTATGCCAGATTCGAGGTCATCACGATCTGGCAGTCTTCATCCTGAATCAGACGGCCCAATTCCCCAAGGGCTTTGGACGGGATGATAAACTGACCCGTCAGAGGCTGATCCGTTTGAACGGTCCCTTTGGACAAAGCCAGGCGATGGGTGTCCGTTCCCACCATAGTCAAAGCGTTTCCATTTAAATCCCATAATATACCGGTAAACAGGGCCCTTAACTCGTCTGCGCCCGCCGCGAAAATGGAATACTTGATCATTTTTTTCAGATCAGCGGCTTTGACGGAGAAGCGCGCCGCGTTCTCTATGGGCGGAAAGCTGGGGAAGTCCTCCGGATCCATGGTTTTTAACGTAAAAATGGATTGCTCATACCGGATCGTCAGCTCGAACTGGGGCGATATCTCCAGCGAAACGGATGTGTCCGGCAGACGGCGCGCGATTTCGGCCAGGTGACGCGCCGGGATCAGCGCGGAACCCGCCTGGCTGACCTGCGCCGGCACCTGGCACTGGGCGCCCATGTCCAGGTTGGTGCCGGTGAAAAGCAGCAGGTTGTCTTTTGCTTCGATTTTGATGTGGGATAGAATCGGCATGATGTTTTTGGTGCTGACGAATTTTTGAACCGCGTTGATTCCGAACAGGA
Source organism: Peptococcaceae bacterium (assembly GCA_031264885.1). Lineage (GTDB taxonomy): Bacteria > Bacillota > Peptococcia > DRI-13 > UBA5745 > JAISDM01. Next base: position 10,911 of record JAISDM010000155.1, read on the forward strand.
GCTGTTCTTTTTCAATGTGGGCAAGCATGGGATATCTCCTTATTTTTTTAATGGACCGTAGGGTTAGTAATAGGGGCTGTGGATTTGTGAATAAGGGCAAAAAATTCATATAGGTCACGGGACCGGGCTGTGGAGGATGTTGTGGATAGACCGGCCGGGTTATCCACAGAATTAACAGCGTGTGGACAGTCAGGCGGCATATCCACAGCCGCGCACAGCTTATCCAGTTTGTTATCCACAGATGTCATTTATTGCTAATGTCGTCGATGATCCTCTGGACGGTGAAGCTGAGTTCGGGATCTATTTGGATGTTTTTGGCGATTTCCCGGTAAGCGTGCATTACGGTGGTATGATCCTTGCCGCCGAAGAAACTGCCGATGCTTGGATAGGATTGGTCGGTGAATTCGCGGCAGAGGTACATGGCGATCTGTCTGGGGATGGATATGTTCCGGGAACGTTGTTTGTTTTTGAGGTCTGCTGTCTGGAGATTGAAGTGATGGGCGACCCTTTGCTGAATCAATTCCATGGTAATCACGTTGGGCGAATCGTTCGTATAGATATTCTGGAGGGCTTTGGCGCAGAGATCCAGGTTGATGGCGGAGGTTTGATCCAGTATGGCGTAAGCGATCACGCGGTTGAGCGCGCCTTCCAGCTCCCGGATGTTTGAACGGATCCTGCTGGCGATATAGACCAGAACGTCGTCGGAGATCTTGATGCTCTCGTCTTCGGATTTTTTGCGGAGGATCGCGATCCGGGTCTCCAGGTCCGGGGGTTGAATGTCGGTGAGCAAGCCCCAGCTGAAACGGGTGAGCAGCCGGTTGGGCAGGGGATGGATATCTTTGGGATGCCGGTCGCAGGACAGCACGATTTGTTTGTTTGCGTCATGGAGGATATTGAAGGTGTGATGGAATTCCTCCAGGGTGCTTTCTTTGCCGGCAAAAAATTGTATGTCGTCCACCAGGAGAATGTCCACACTGCGGTATTTATCCTTGAAGGCGGGCAGCTGCTCGGTGCGGATGGCCTGGATGAATTCATCCGTGAAGGTCTCCGAGGATACGTATTTGACCTTGCAGTGGCTGTCCTGGAGGATGGCGTGATGCCCGATGGCGTGCATCAGGTGGGTTTTGCCCAGACCGACGCCGCCGTAGATAAAGAGGGGATTGTAACTCTTGGCCTTGGATTCGGCGGCGGCCAGGGAGGCGGCGTGGGCGAACTCATTGCTGGAACCTACGATGAATGTGTCGAAGGTATATTTCGGATTCAGATTGATGTTGACGCTGTCTTCAAGGAAGTAAGCGGGCGTGTCGCCGGTGTCTTCCATATCCTGGATCACAAAGAGCAGGTCGAGATTCTGTCTGAACTGCAGCATGCTTTCACGGTGAAGAATGTCGTAATATTTGTTCTCCAGCAGATTTTTCGACATTTCGTTCGGAACCGAAACGGTGAGCTTGCTGTCGGACAGAGCGGCGGGGGTGGTCATCGAGAACCAATTAGAAAAGGTAATATCAGGAATTTGATCTTTCAGCTGGGATAAAATAGAAAACCAGGTTTTTTGTAAGTACTGATCATTCATCCGGCGCCTCCTAAGATAAAAAAAAACCATATTATGGCTTTCAAAATGAAACGAGATAACAGAACCATTCTACCAAAAAACTTTGAAATTGACAACCAGATTAAAAAATGAAGTCAACATTTATTCTTCTTGACATCAAGGGGCGCTTGACTTATAATTCATCTGTATCTTTAAGGTTGAATAACAGATATTGCTTGAGGAGGTTTTTTTTTGAAAAGGACATACCAACCCAAAAACCGGAGACACAAAAGGGTTCATGGTTTCCTGAGCAGGATGAAAAGCAAAGGAGGCCGCGCAGTAATTCAGCGGAGACGTTCAAAGGGGAGAGCAAAATTGACTGCATAAGGCCGCGCAATGTGGCCTTATATTTTGTATTTGGGGTGTGAAATTTGCTGGAAAAAGCACACCGGCTGAGAAAAAACGCGGAATTTAAATTTGTCTACCGGTACGGTAAAACTTATTCGAACGAATGGATGATCCTGCGTTTGCTCCGGCTTAAAGATCCGCGGAAGAGGGATCAGCCGGCCCGGATCGGGATCTCGGTCTCAAAGAAGGTAGGGGGCGCCGTGGTCCGCAATAAGGTGAAGCGGCGGATCGCGGCAAGCTTGTATCATTGCGCGGATCAGCTGCCGGAGGGGACGGATCTGGTTTTTATCGCGAGACAGGCGCTGCGGGACGCGGACTTTGGACAAACACAGGGCGCGGTTCTGCGGCTGCTGGCCAAGGCGAAATTGTACGGGCCTGGTTCGTAAAAATTATGATAAAAAAATTGCTTCTATTTTTAATTTCATTCTACCGGCATGGGATATCCCCTTTTTTCAGGCCGCGCTGCCGGTTTCAGCCCAGCTGTTCGAAATACGCCTTTGAAGCGATCGAAAAACACGGGGTTATCAAGGGAGGGTGGTTGGCGTTCAAAAGAATATTGAAATGTCATCCTTTCCATTCGGGCGGATATGATCCCGTACCTTGAGGCGCCTTTTGAGATAGACGCGCGATTGTTCATTTTGCTGCGAAGGGGGTAGAAAAAACATTGTGGGAGTCTTTGATTAATATTTTAATGGGCTTTTTGCTGAAGATCTATCAGTTGACGGAATTCGTCGGATTTCCAAGCTTTGCGTTCTCCATTTTTATTTTTGCTATATTGATCAAGATCGTGTTGTTTCCGCTTGCTTACAAACAGTCGAAATCGATGAAGTACATGCAGGCGATTCAGCCCAAAATACAATTTATACAGAAGAAATATAAGGATAACAAAGAAAAAATTAACGCTGAAACGATGGCTTTGTACAAGAAGCACAGTGTCAATCCCATGGCCGGCTGTCTGCCTTTGTTGATTCAAATGCCTATATTGATCGCTTTATTTCAAACGCTCAGGGAGTTTGATTACAGTCAGTTGGGGGAAGCGGGCAGGAGCTTTTTTTGGGTCAGCAGTCTGGACACGCCCGATCCCTGGGTGCTTCCGATTTTGGTGGCTCTCAGCACATTCCTGCAGTCTAAGTTCAGTATGGCGATGACGCCTCAGCCTCAGGCCGCCGAGGGCAACGCGAAGACCATGCAGATCAGTATGCAGTACATCATGCCGCTGATGATGGGATGGTTCGCCAAAGGCTATCCGGCGGGACTGAGCATCTATTGGATTACCTTCAGTTTGTTGAGTTTGGTTCAGCAGTGGATCACAAACGCGATGATGAAGAATATCGAGTTGGAGCTGGACGCGGATGATGTGCTTGATGAGAAGGAAGAGAAAAAGATCGCGAAGGTTCAAAGGGTGAAGAAGCTAAAAATGCCGGTCGTCAAGAAGGAGAAAGGCGAACACGCGGACCGTTCCGAATTTGGAAAGCCGTTGGATTTCAGCGATAAAAGAAGAAAATAATATGAGAAAATAATAAAAGAAAATAGTTTTATCCGCCTGTAGACGTATTGCGAGAAGACATAACAGAGGTCTTGATAAGGAGGGCTGTTTCGTGAATTGGGTGGAAACAAAAGGAAAAACACTGGAAGAAGCCATTCATCAAGCATTGTCGGAACTGAACTGCACGGAGGAAGATGTGGATGTGGAGGTTCTGGAGGAATCCAGCAAGGGTTTTTTGGGCATCATTAAAAGCAAAGAAGCCAAAGTCCGCGTTACGCTGAAACCCAAAGCCCTGGCCCCGCTGGATCAGGTGGTGGAGTTCCTCTCTCAGGCGGTCCGGCTCATGGGTGTGGAGGCGCAGATTGAAACCCTTGAAAATGAAGACAGCATATTATTGACCGTCGTCGGCGAGAATTTAGGTATCGTGATCGGAAGAAGGGGCGAGACCCTGGACGCGCTCCAATATTTGACCAGTCTGATCGCGAACCGCTTCTTCGAGAACCGTGAGTATAAGCGGATCTTGTTGGACGCTGAGGGATACCGCTCCCGAAGGGAAAAAACATTGATCCGGCTTGCGCTGAAGCTCTGTGAGAAGGTCAAAAGGACCGGCCGCCGGGTGGTGCTGGAGCCCATGAATCCGCAGGAAAGAAGGGTAATACATACCGCCTTGCAGAATGAGACCGCGATTCAGACCTTGAGCGAGGGGGAGGATCCTTTCCGGCGGATCGTGATTTCGCCCAAGCGACAGGCTGCCGTAAAGAACAAGGAATGGGCGCGCCGTTCGTAGCCCGCGGCAATGTCCGGGCGGAGCGGAGCGGGAGGAATACCGAAGGAGAAGAACCGGACCTGGCGGTCAAACGCCGCCGGGTCTTCTTGTATGTTTTTATGAGGTGCTGCGATGATTTATGATACCATAGCGGCTGTCACTACCGCGCCTGGCAAGGCGGCCGTGGGCATTGTCCGGCTGTCCGGGCCGGACGCTTTCAGTATAGCGGATCAGATTTTTTCGGGAAAGAGCGGCGTTTCTGTCTTCGATCAGAGGAATTACGCCTTGGCTTATGGGCGCGCGGTGGACGGGGGCCGGACGGTGGATGAGGTTTTGCTGCTTAAAATGCAGTCTCCCCGCAGTTTTACCGGGGAGGATGTGGCGGAGATTCAAGCCCACGGGGGGAGCGTCGTCTTAAATCGGATTTTGAGGGCGGCCATAAAAAAAGGCGCGCGTTTGGCGGAACCGGGTGAGTTTTCCAAGAGGGCTTTTATTCACGGGAAGATGGACTTGGTTCAGGCGGAAGCTATGGCGGATTTGATTCAGGCGGATCATGAGCTGTTGGCGGAGACGGCGGCGGATCAGATGTCTGGCGCGTTGACGGATATCGTCGAAGCTATGGCGGATAAGCTGCTGGATTGGACGGCGATGCTGGAAGCCTCCATCGATTATCCGGAGGAGGAGCTGGAGAATCAGGAGAATGATCAATGGCGCGAAGGGCTTTTGGCGATGTGTTCGGAGATGGACGGGCTGCTTCTGAGTTTGGACCGGGGCAAGATCATCCGGCAGGGATTGAGGGTGGTTCTGGCCGGCAAGCCCAATGTGGGTAAGTCCAGTATTATGAACGCGCTGCTTGACGAGGAAAGGGCCATTGTGACGCATATTCCGGGAACCACCCGGGACACGCTGGAAGAAAGCGTGTTGATCGAAGGGGCGCCGATTGTCTTGGTCGATACGGCGGGACTGGGCGAGACGGAGGATCCGGTGGAGCGAATCGGGATCGAACGCGCCCGGCGGGCTATGGAAGGCGCGGACTTGGTCCTGTATGTTCTGGAGGTCAACAAGGAGATAGATCGGGAGATCCTGGGAGAGATCAAAGCGCTGGACCCAGACAAAACGGTGATTCTCCTCAATAAAATGGATTTAAAACCGGAACTGGAATGGGAACGGACGCTCTGTTACCTGACGTGGGGATGGGATCAGCTGCGGGTGTCGGCGCTGAAGGGAGAGGGATTGGACCGGGTGGCGCGGTGTCTGAGGGACCGGTTTCTGGCGGGGACTCAGAATGAGAACGGCCCGGCCTGTTTGATCAACGCCAGGCACGGCGCCGCGCTGGCAAAGGCGAAGGAGGCCCTGGTTCACGCTCTGGCCGCCCTGGATGGGGGGATCCCGTTGGATATGATTTCCATCGATCTGAGGCAGGCGTGGATGAGTTTGGGCGAAATGACGGGCAGCGTGTCTGATGAGGATATCATCGACCGGATTTTTTCTAAATTTTGTTTGGGGAAGTAGAGGAAGGTATGGGCGAAGAGGCCGCGCTGAGGGAAGCGGAAAGAAGAGGGATCATCGTTACGGATGGGATGCGGATTCAGCTGGAACGGTATCTGGAGATGATTCTGAGTCAGAACGCGCGTGTTAATCTGACCCGGATTCTGGATCCGGATGAGATATGGATCAAGCATTTTTATGATTCTTGGGCGCTGGCCGCGGTTCCGGACTGGAACGGGGCGGGCCGGCTGGTGGATGTGGGGAGCGGCGCCGGTTTTCCGGGGATTCCGATTAAAATACTCTATCCTGATTTGGAAGTGGTTCTGCTGGATTCCATGGGGAAGCGGGTCGAGTTTTTGCGTTATGTCATCGAGGCCCTTGATTTGAAGGGGATCCGGACCGCGCGCGGGCGGGCGGAGGAGCTGGCCCGGGGGTTGGACTACAGGGAATCTTTCGATTGGGTGGTCTCCAGGGCGGTGGCGGATTTAAGCGTATTGGCGGAATACTGCCTGCCCTTTGCCTCTTTGGGCGGATGGTTTGCCGCGTACAAGGGGCCGGATCCGCGGGATGAGATCGTCGGCGCGGGGTTTGCCATAGAATCTCTGGGCGGGCGGCTGCGGCATTGTTATGATTGTGCTTTGCCGCTGGGGTACGGGGAACGGAATTTGGTCGCCATACGGAAAGAGGAGAGATCCCCCGGCGAATATCCGAGGAAATCCGGTATTCCCGCAAAAAAACCTTTAAGGGGTCATTAATTTTATGAAGGGCCATTAATTTTATAAAATCAGGCAGGAGAAAGTCAATCAAAAAAGAATTTTAGTATTATATTTTTTTAGGAAAAAAGGCGGAAGGGGAGGGCGAAGTTTTTGCCTAAGGACACATTTTCGAGATTTTTTGGCATGAATAAGTCTGCGTCGGACGAGAAACAGGAAAAAGTGATGGACATCGAGCTGGGGCAAATTCGGCCTAATCCGTATCAGCCTAGAAAGCACTTTGATCAAGGTCAGTTGGAGGATTTGACGAAATCCATTCTGGAGATGGGCGTGATTCAGCCGATCACCGTTCGCAGGACGGCCGATTATTATGAAATCGTGGCGGGGGAGCGCCGCTACCGGGCTTCGCTGAACGCGGGCCTGGCGACGATCCCCGCGGTGGTCCGCGAATTTACGGATATGGAGGTCGCGCAGATTGCCCTAGTAGAGAATCTTCAGCGGGCGGATTTGAACTATTTTGAAGAGGCGGAAGGGTACCGGCGGCTGATCGACGATTTTACCATGACCCAGGAAGAGGTGGCCGCCCGTGTGGGGAAGAGTCAATCCACCATAGCGAATAAGCTGAGGATCTTGAGGATTGATCCCGAGGTGCGTGAGAACATTATGGTGGAGCTTCTGACGGAGCGTCATGTGCGGGCCTTACTGAAGCTCCGTGATTCCGCCTCGCAGATGAAGGTGCTTAAAGAGATTTATGAGCAGGATATGAATGTGCGTCAAACGGAGATATTGATTGAGGATATGCTGACGACCGACGAAACGGGGCCGGCGGACGACGAGGACGTGCTGGCCGGCATGACGTCGAAAAACAGACAGAAGATCATTCGTGTGATCAAGGACATACGCATCTATTTGAATTCGATCAAAGCCGCGGTTCAAACCATAGAGGAAGCGGGGATCCAGGTAAAGATGGCGGAGAAAAATTTCGATGATCATGTGGAGATATTGATTCACATTCCGAAAACCAAGAGATAAAAAGGCAATTTGTTTCACGTGAAACAAATTGCCGCAAGGGCGGCATTCTGCCGCCCGGGGTTGTCCGGAAACGGGACGGGGCACGGCATGCCGTGCCCCCACGGGGGGAACCGGGGGCGAATCACCGCAGGGCGTTAGGGGAAATAGACGCGGGGCGTCCGCCGACGCCCCCTACGGACGCATTATTCACGGCGCCGTAGGGGCGGATGGCAATCCGCCCGTTTGTTTCCGGACGGTCACGGGCGGCAATACATACGCGTTATTCACGGTCCCGTAGGGGCGGCATTTTGCCGCCCTAGACTGTCCGAAAACGTCAAAAATCGCATCGTTAACACAATATATAGCGTGTCGTTTCAACCGAATGACCCCATATATTGTGTGTTGGCAATATTCAGGGTGCGTTTTCGGACAGTCTGGCCCGTTTTTGATAGACGCGAATCTCGCGGTTTTTTCAAGAAACAGGCTTGATCATCGCGTTCTGTTTTAATACAATATGAGTTGTCCTCCGCCGTCCGAATTCAGATGAAAGCGAGAAGCTCTATGATCCGATTAAACGGCATACACAAAACCTTCAGGGTCTTCAAGCGCGGCGCCGGATTTGGGCGGGCGGTGAAGGCCCTCGTATCCAGGGAATACGAGACGGTCCACGCCCTCAACGATGTGAGTTTTACCGTGAACGACGGTGAAACGGTGGGCTACATAGGCCCGAACGGCGCGGGAAAAAGCACGACCATCAAGATCATGTGCGGTGTGCTGACG
>JAISDM010000162.1 GCA_031264885.1 Peptococcaceae bacterium
TCGGAGCAGATGATCGAGGAACTGCTGTCCAAGCGGCAGAAGCTGACGCTCCAGACCATGCTCTCGCCCCGCCAAAGTCTCACTTTCAAGCAGTTAGCCATTTACTATGAAGAAAAAAACCTCGCGCCGACGGAACGGTTCCTTGAAAGCCTTGAACTGCGGCAATCAAGCGGCGAATTCAATTATGCGGCCTACCTTCTCGCGGACGAAAACGGCAATTCGGTAAAAATCGCCGTGTATGCGGGGCCGGACAAGGTTGACCTTTTGGAAACCCGCGAATACGGGAACCGCTGTTTGATTACCGCCACCCAGCGTATCCTCGACAGATTAGACTCCGAGAACCGCACATTCGCCATGATAACCGCCAAGAACCGTCTGGAGAAAGAGCGCGTGAACAGCATTGCCCTGAAAGAAATCGTTATCAACGCCATCGTGCATAACGACTACACCAAGGGCGTTCCGCTGGTGGAAATATTCACGGACAGGGTGGTCGTTACATCCTGCGGCGGCCTGGTTGAAGGACTTTCGGAAGAAGACTTCTTCAAATGCCGCTCAATGCCGCGCAACCGGGAACTCATGCGCGTTTTTCGCGATTTGGAACTTGTAGAACAAATCGGTTCAGGCATGAGCCGCATACTCAAAGCATACGACCGCTCGATTTTTGAGTTCAGCCCCAGTTTCACCATCGTCACCCTCCCCTATGAGGAAGGTTTTATCATGCCGGATGGCAAGATAAACGGCAAGATAAAATCAACGCTGGAACTGCTCAAGACCTCGCCAAACGCCACAATACCGCAGCTTTCCGAATTCACAGGGAAATCGCGGCGCACCATCTCCCGCGAGTTGAAAGAATATCAGGATACCGGACTGCTAAAGCGCGACGGCGGGCGAAAAAACGGGCGCTGGGTCGTCGGGTAAAACACCGCGCCCCATCATTCCGGGTCAAGCCCGGAATGACAATAAAAGGGAAAACGTTTTTGCGGCTGCGGAAGTCATAACCGGCGCCGCTCTATGCCAGCGCCCCCCGCACATACTCGTCAACTTCTTCAAGTATGCCGGGGTCGCCGGTAAGATGGAACAACTCATAAGCATCCGCTACGAACGGCAGCAAATCCGTTTCGCGGTCGAGTTTGAGGAAGTCGCCGACCGACATATTATGAGCCTTGCGGTAAAGATTCGCAACACGGATTTGCATATACAAAACGTGGTCAAAATTCTCGAATGGCATCACCGTCATCTCCTAAACCTTTTCCCACTCATCCCAATCGCCCCGTTCTTCGGCGCGGAGCAGATCCAGTATGCTTTCGGCGCTTTCAAAACAAAGGCGGGACTCCGGGTCTTGAAGCAAATCATAAGTCTTTGTCTCCATAATGATACGCAGCGCCGCCGTCGGCAACAAGCCTTTTTCTTTCGCGTATCGCGACACGACGGCCGTGGTAACTATATCGGCGCAGTATTGCGCCTTCTCCGGTTCAACACTCATCAGAATCTTTCCTTTCGGACAAGGGTTAGGCAGTCGACGCCACGCTGGGTTGCGAAAAAATACTGCGACGGCAATTTGTATGGCAAAAGCAACCGCACCAGTTCGTCAATCGCAGCGTCGCTTCCGACTTCACCTACGCCGCCCGACATGTAGAACTGGATGGTCGGGTTGGTGAAATCGTTGGCGGTCGGGCCGATGACAATATCATATTCATGAGGAACACCTATGCTGTTTCGATTCAACGTGATAAACCGCCCCCATTCCCTGTCAGCCCCGGTGAATTCCTTGATCGCTAATCCGGCGGCTCTGTCCCTGTCGAATTGGTATTGGTATAACCATTTCCCAATAAGATTATAACCGGAATCAAAGCGCCGCAGTTTCGATTTTCGCATATCGGCGTTTCTTTCTGCCATTGACTTAGCGTGACCGATATTGGCAGATGTGTAGAACCCCTGCCCGAAATCCTTGTATGGTCTGCCATGTTTCAAATCAATGATGCCAAAATCATATGACGACCCGTGATAAAGCGTGATTGTATTCATGCGATTACTCCGTTAATTTATAGTTCCCGCGCCATTAAAGTTTATGACGATTCCGACTGCGCCGCCGCAGTAGAGGCGGAAATCACCGCAATCATGGCCGTTTGCTGCGCGATGATCATATTTGAAATACTTGTCGCAAGTGTCGCCGTCAATACGCCGTTTTTTACACTCCCGGCATAATCACTCGCTATAATTGACGCCGCAAACAGAAGCAGCTCCTGCTTTGAGACAGACAGCGGGCCAAATCCTTTCTTTGCTTTCAGGGTATCCCGCGCCGCGCCAATGTCACGGACAATCGTTTCAATATCCACCGGCAGAATAGCGAGCACTCCCAAAACCGGCAGGGTATAGGTTTGATCTAACTTGATTTTTTGCGACCGCAGCGCGTCCCGGAGCGCAAGAACGCGAGTGATGACACGGTCGTCCGAATCAGCAAGCGCCAACACCTGCGACAAAGCCTGAACACTGTTTTTATCCCGGAATTCTCCCTTCAACCGGCTGTGGATCCGCTCAATACGTTCCACTCCCGGCGCAACATCCAAATCCGCAAGCCCCAGCATAGCCGCAAAGATATAATCATCTTGTCCGGTAAGGAAAAAATGGTAAGCTTTCATTTTATCATAAAAACTCCGCGTGCGGTTTACGACATTTACGTAATCGGAAGCATCAGATTGTTCCGCTATATGAAACGCGGCAGCCACAAGAAAGTCGGAATCACGCAGCTTTACGCCCTTCAACAAGCCGTATACTTTCAGCGTTTCGCCGAAGACCTCCTGAGGATCAGGAGACAATGAGAGAAGCGCCGCCACACATAACGCCATATTTCCCCGAAAGACAGAAAACACGCCGGTATTCTGCTTAATCAAATCATGGCAGCGCCGGATTGCCTCACAATCAACCGCTTTGCCTTCCCGCGCGTAGAGAAGTGACGCCATCCGCTTTACCATATCGCCTTGCCAGATAAATTTCTTCTTCATGATTTGCGCGTTGTCCACAAATAGCTCCAACTTGTTTTGTCCGGTATATTCCATGTAAACACAGCCTCCATAAATTCTGATTCCCACTCATCCCAATCGCCCCGCTCTTCGGCGCGGATTAGAACCACTCGCCCTTTTCATTCAGTACATAAAAGGTACCAAAAATAGCCTGTCATGTCAAATGCTTTTTGAATGACCTGCGAATGATAGCAGGCGCCGCGCTCAAGGAGGGCTGTCATGGAATCCGCCTCATCGCCTAAAAAAGGCTTATCCGGCAATGCTTTGAAAATCATAGCCATCATCGCCATGACGGTTGACCATGTGGCGTGGCTTTTATTCCCGGGGTTCACCGCAGAGCCGGTTTCAGTCACCGCGCATATCATCGGTCGGATTACCGCGCCTGTTATGATGTTTTTGATTTCAGAAGGATACCACTACACTCACGACCGCAAGAAGTACCTGGGGCGGCTGCTGATATTCGCGGTTATATCGCATATCCCGTATTCAATGTTCTCGTCGTTTAATTTCATTCCCGGTATCCCCACTACCAGCGTCATTTGGCCCTTTGCCATGGGTGTCCTCGCCCTTATGACAGACCAGAGCGACATTCTGCCAAACATCAAGCCCTGGCAGCGCGCGGCGCTTATCGGTATGTGCTGCGTTTTGGCTTTGCCCTCCGACTGGAGTACACCGGCGGTACTCGCTGTTTTATTTATGGGGCGTCATAGGGGCGACTTCAAACGGCAGATGTTGAATATGGCCGGCGTACTCGCCGTTTACGCCGTTATATGCGGGTTTTTGTTCGCCCCGGTTTATGGCTTGATCCATATAGGCGTCCTCATCCCGATTACGCTGCTCGCCTTTTATAATGGCGCCCGCGGCACAGCAGGCGGCAAGGCCATGAAATGGGTGTTTTATATATATTATCCCGCGCATCTGCTGATATTGGGCATCATTAAAACCTTACAAAATTAAGGCTGAACCTCAAACTGACCGAAGTGTTCAAAGCAAAAAACGTAAAAACGCTGCCTGTGTTTGACGCGCATAAACAATCCGACACCGGAGCGAATATTCAAGAATTGCAGGAAATAATCAAAGTTCCCGCATAAAAAACGGAACGCGGCAACCGGCGGCGACCCTCGCGTTCCGTTTTTTATGCGGCTTTCGGCGCCTTTCCGGAATGACAACCTTTGTGTGTCCCCCTGAACCGTAGGGGCGGCATTCTGCCGCCCGGGACCGTTCGAAAACTATCATATCTTGTCATTCCGGCGCCATATTATTGTCATTCTGGACTTGTCCCAGAATCCAGGTTCTTTCACTTATCCTTTTTGGATTCCGGGTCAAGCCTGGAGTCGAACACGACCGCGCCCGGTGGGCGAGGGAGGGCATCGAACCCGACCACGCCCAGTGGGCGAGGAAGGGAGGGTGAGATGGGGCGGGCACGTGGTGAAGCCAAGCGGCTTTAGT
>JAISDM010000287.1 GCA_031264885.1 Peptococcaceae bacterium
CTTGTTCGCCTCCTGTTTTTTTTGTGATTGAGTGTTTCCTCGACCCTCAATCATCTTAACAGGAGGTTTTGTTTTTATCAAAGTCCATTTTCACTTAAATACAGGAATGCTTGGAGGGGCATTTTTCACACGACGGATGCCAAACCGCGGATCACAGGCCCGGACTAATGGCGCTGCGCGTCGTTACGCCGCATGTTGTTATACTTTTATCACATGAGTTTTCTCTTGTGTTTTGGCGCCGCTTAATCCATCTCTGCGGTGTACTTCTTAAAGCCTTCGCCGTGTACCTCCGCGGCGTCAACGACGAAGATAAAGGCGGAGGGGTCGCACTGCTTGATCAGCCTTAGCGTCTGGGCAAGCGCGCTGCGGCGCGTGACTGTCATCAAGATGCTTTTCTTGTCCATCGTATAGCCGCCATACGCTTCGACGACCGTGACGCCGCGGTCGGTGCGGCTGTTGATGAGCTCCCTCATTTCGGCGCCGCGGCCGGTGATAATATAGACGACCTTGGCGTAGTTCACGCCTTCCATAATGGCGTCGATCAGTTTTGAGTTTACGAATATCGTAACGAGCGAATACAAGGCGATGTCAATATCACGGAAAACGCAGACGGCGACGGCGACGACCGCCGCGTCGATCAGTATTAACAGCGTTCCCACACGAATGTTTGGGAATATCCTCATGAGCATCACGCTGAGCAAATCGGTTCCGCCTGTGTTGACGCCTCTGAGAAACAGTATCCCGATCCCCGCGCCGGTGCAGACCCCGCCGAGTACCGACGATAACAGCTCATTGTTCAGGTATCCGGGGAGAATGAGCGCGAAAAGGTCGATCATCACCGACAGCAATACGGTCGCGGCGAGCGTTTTGATCAGCGGCTTGACGCCCATGACCCACCAGGCGCAGATGAAAAGGGGGATGTTCAAAATCAGCGTCCAGACGCCCACGCCGATGGGAACGATGTAAGCGAGAACGGTCGCGAGGCCGGATACGCCTCCGGGAGCGATGTTGTTTGGAACCGTGAAGATCACAAGTCCCGCCGCCGTTAAAGCGCATCCCCCGATCATCGCGGTAAAATCGAGCAAAACCGACCGCAGGTGGGCGCTTCCGCCGCTCCCTTTCATAGCGCCCCTACTCCGCGGCAAGCCGCTTCAGCGCGCGGCAATAAATCTCATAGGCGGTATTGAAGTCCTCCAGCGGAATGTTCTCGTCGCGCTGTTGCTCGGTACTCTCGCGTCCGGGCAGCAGCCCTCTCAGGCTATCAATCATAAGGCTCCCTCCGTTTGGCAAAACGGCGAATACTCCACATCGTGTCCGAAGCTCTTCGGACCGAATAATTCGTTTTTGAGGTTAACCGTATTTTAATATACGTAAATTAAGTTGTCAAGCCATACGCGCGCGAGGGAATGGGATACTGCCCCTACGGAGCGTCTTCTCGCGCGGCCACCGCCCAGCCGAGGCTTTCCTGCTGTATTTTGTAGAGCCGCGCGAACAGTCCGTTCGCCGCGAGCAGCTCGGCGCCCGTACCCGCCTCGGCCAGCCTGCCGCCGTCCAGCACGGCGATTTTGTCCGCGCCGATTACGGTACGCAGGCGGTGCGCGATGACGATTACCGTCCGGCCTTTGACCAGTTCCGAGATCGCGGCCTGTATCTGGGTTTCGTTCTCCGGGTCGAGACTGGCGGTGGCCTCGTCAAGCAGGACAATCGGCGCGTTTTTGAGCAGAGCGCGGGCGATGGAAATCCGCTGGCGCTCGCCGCCCGACAGGGTGGAACCGTTCTCGCCGATGACGGTTTCGTAGCCGTCCGGCATTTCGCGGATAAACTCATCGCACCGCGCCAGTCTCGCCGCTGTGTAGACTTCCGCGTCGTCCGCGTCTTTCTTGCCGATGCGGATGTTGTTCATCACCGTGTCGTTGAACAGCACCACGTCCTGGAACACGAAACTCATATAGCTCATCAGCCGCTCCGGGTCGATTTCGCGGATATTCCTGCCGCCGATCAGCACCTCGCCCTCGCGCGCGTCCCAGAACCGGGCGATCAGGCGCGACACGGTGGTTTTGCCGCTGCCGGAGGGCCCGGCGAACGCCGTCACGCTGTTCTGAGGGATGGTCAGGCTGACATTTCGGATCACATCCGCGTCGTTGTAGGCAAAAGACACGTTTTTCAGCTCCACCGTGTAATCGGCGAGTTCCGCGTTCTCGTCGCCGGTCATGGGTTTTTCCTCGCGGAGCGCCTGCATACGCCTGGTGGACACCAGCGTGTAGAAAAACTCCGGCAGTAAGGTGAGGATGACGATGATCGGCGAGTAGATTTTGACACTGATCATCAGGAACAGCATCAGCGCCACCGGCGAAAGGGTCCCGCCTGTCAAAAGCGTCACGCCCACAAGCGTCACCAGCCCGATGCCCACCTGCAAGACCATCATGGCAAGGGTGACAAAGGCGCCGGCGATCGCTTCAAATGTAATCGCTTCTTTCTGCATGACGCGCAGGGCGTTTTTCAGCGCGGCGGACCTCTCACCGGCAAGGCCGAACGCCTTGACGACCTTGATGCCTTCCAGATACTCCTGCATCTGCTCCGCCACGTCCAGTTTCGCCTGCACATGCCTGTCGCCGGCGGACATCAGCCGCCTTGTGGCGAAAATCAGCCCGAACGCCACAGGCAGCGCGGCAAAAAGCGCCAGCGCCATGCGCCAGTCATAGAACGCCAGCAGGACGCAGACCAAAGTGACGGTGATGCTGCCGCCGATAAGATTCGGCAAAACATGGCTCATGGTGTGTTCAATCGACGCGCAGTCGCCCATAATATTGGTGGTCAGCTCCGACAAATCCTTGCGGTTGAAGAAGCTCAGCGGCAGACGGCGCAGTTGTTCCGCCACCTCTACGCGGATTTTCTCCGTTTCGCTGTAAGCGGCCGTGTAGGTCTTGCGGTATTCGTTGCGGTAAACGAAAAAATACAGCACCGCGGCGGCCACGCCCGCGCCAAGCCAGAGCCAGAGCCGGCTTGCGTCCAACGCTCCGCCGTCTGTCAACGGCCGCAGCAGGAGCGTGATGACCTGAACGGCAATGCCGAAGGGCAGGAACATACAGAGATTGGACAGCACCGCGGCGAATACCCCGCGCTTTAAGCCCGTATAGCCCTCCTCCGACAGCCTTAACAGTTTCTTAATTCCGAACATCCGCGGCCACCTCCATTTTTTTGTCCCACCGGGCAGGCCCGGCGGGAACCCCGCCCAGCGTCCAGTCCATCGCGCCGGTGTATTGCGCCCACATGCGGCTGTACCGCCCGTTTGCGTCCGCGAGCGTCTCATGCCGCCCCTCTTCCACGATTTTCCCCCGGTCAACCACAAGGATTTTGTCCGCGCCCCGCACAGTGGAAAGCCGGTGCGCGATGATGACGACGGTCTTGTCCTTCATCAGTTCCGAGAGGGCGCGCTGGATCTTTTGCTCGTTTTCCGGGTCGGCAAAGGCGGTGGCTTCGTCCAGAACCAAAATCGGCGCGTTTTTCAAAATTGCCCGGGCAATAACGATTCGCTGGCGCTCACCGCCGGAGAGATGCGCGCCGCTCGAACCGATCTCCGTATCGTAGCCCTGGGGCAGTTTTTCAATGAATTCGTGGCACTGCGCGGCTTTGGCGGCGGCGATGACCTGCTCCCGCGAGGCGTTTTTGTCGCCGATCCGAATGTTGTCCGCGACGCTCTGCTTGAACAGGAACACGTCCTGAAATACGAAACTCACGATGGACATGAGGTATTCGCCGGCCATATCCCGGATGTCCGTGCCGCCGATTTTGACCGCGCCTTCGTTTACGTCATAGAAACGCGGAATGAGATGGGCGATGGTGGACTTGCCGCTCCCGGAGGGGCCGACCAGCGCCGTGACCGCGCCCTGCCGGGCGGTGAAGCTCACGCCGCTCAGCGCGGAGATTTCATTTCCGCTGTCACTTTCATAGGAAAAAACCACGTTTTCAAAGGAAACCGAATACTCCGCCACTGTTTTGGGATTTTTCGTTTCGGGCAGCGGCTGCGCGGCCAGCATACTGTCCATGCGCTCAATGCCGTCAGAAACCTGTGTGCTGAGGGCCGACACATACATGAGCTTCGTAAACGGCGTCGCCAGCGAGAACGAGAATATAATGTAAAACACGCCCGCCAGCGCGAACCTGGCATAGTCCTCCCCGCCGCCCGCCATCAGAATAAGCACGGGAATCAGGAACACATACACATGGTTGACAATGACCATGAACGCCGCCATAAACCCCTCGAAGGAAATGGTGTAGGCTTTGACAAACTGTCCGTAGTCCGTAATGGTTTCGTGGAACTTGCGGAAGGAGAAGATGGTCTGGTTGAACGCCTTGACCACCGAGATCCCGCGCACATATTCCACGGAAGCGTTGCTGAGATTCTCCAATGAATCCTGATACAGCTTGACGAATTTTTTGGACCGGTCCCCGCCGTAGGCCGCCATCTGGAGGACATACGCGGCAATAATGGGGACCAAACTCGCCAGCCCCAGCCGCCAGTCGAACACAAACAGCACAGCCAGCGTGATGACCGGCATGGCGAAGGAACCGGCCATGTCCGGCAGCTGGTGCGCCACGAAGCCCTCCAGCTTTTCGATGTTCTCATCCACGATTTTGCGCAGCTTGCCTGTGGAGTTCGCGCTGTGGAATCCCAGCGGCAGGGACGCGATATGCGCCGCGTACTCCAGCTTGAGTTCGTACTGTGTCTTGAACGCCGCGAGGTGACTGCACATCAGCGCGAGGAAGTTCAGCAGAATCGCGCCCACCGCGCTTCCCGCCGCCAGCCAGCCGAGACGGACTATGTACGCCGTGTCCAGCGCCCTCAAGTCGGCGAAATGGACGACAAGCTCCCGGATGATGTAATAGATGGCGACGAACGGCGCGAAGGAAACCGCGACGCTGATGACGGCCAGTACGCAGGAAGATACGATCAACCCTTTCTTGCGCGCGCCGAGTTCCAGCAGCCGCGCCATACCCTTCTTTTGAGATTTTTCCTGTTTCATATGTCATTTCCTTTCCACGGCGTTTTTCGCCGTTGTTATTTTATCGGCAAAACCTCCTTTCTTTCGGTCAATTAGCTATATCTAACTAATTGCGTCCAAAAAACGCAATCCATCCGGACCGCGTTTCATATTATAGCATATTTCTCTTGACGCGTATTATCTTATTCGGACGCGTACTATTGTTTTTGGACAGAGACTTTTCGATA
>JAISDM010000054.1 GCA_031264885.1 Peptococcaceae bacterium
GTCCGGAAACGCACCCTAGATATTCCCAATACACAATATATGGGGTGATTCGCTTGGGGAGACACGCTATATATGGTGTTGACGATGCGATTTTTGACGTTTTCGGACGGTCTGGCCCGGCTTTGCAAGACGCGGATTCCCAAATTGTGAATCGCAAGAATGAAAGGAAAGATGTCTGATGAGGTTGACAAGGTTTATGAATAAACGGCTTTGCGGATCGCTTTTGATTTCGGCGATTTTGCTGGCGCCGCTGGCTGCCTGTTCCGGCGGAAACGATAACGGGCGGACTGCGGAGGCCCGGCCCGCGTCCGCGGCGGAAACCGTGCCTTTCACGGATTCCGCGGGGCGCCTGGTCGATATCCCCGCGAACATCACCAGGATATCCCCCAGCGGCGCGCTGGCGCAGATGTTCCTCCTCGCCGCCGCCCCTGACCTGCTTGTAACCATCGCGTCGGAATACGCCGAAGACGACCGGAAGTATATTCCGTCCAATGTGGCGGAACTGCCTGTGGTCGGACAATTCTACGGCAGCGAGAATCTGAACCTGGAATCTGTCGCCGTCATCGGGCCTGAGATCATCATCGACATTGGCGATCCCAAGGACACCATCGCGGAGGATATGGACAGCATTACGAAGAATCTGGCGGTTCCCGCCGTCCACATCACTGCCGCGCTGCGATCGACGCCGGAGGCTTTTCGTACCTTGGGCAAAATCCTGAACCGTGAGGCGCAGGCCGAGGAACTGGCGGAATACTGCGAACGGGTTCTTGCGCAGACAGACGATATTATGGCGCGGGCCGGCGGCGGCAAAATCTCTGTCCTGTACTGTCTCGGCGACGCGGGTCTCAATGTGCTTGCCGCGCATTCATTCCATTCCGAGGTGCTTGACTATGTGACGGACAACCGCGCCGTGGTGGACGAACCCTCCTCCAGAGGCAGCGGCAACGAGACGGATTTGGAGCAGATATCCCTCTGGAACCCCGAAGTCATTATTTTCGCGCCCAACAGCGTATACGGCGATGTGGCCGGCGACCCTGTATGGCGGCAGATTGACGCCGTCAAAAACGGCAAATATTACGAGGTCCCTTCCGGCCCGTATAACTGGATGGGTTCTCCGCCTTCCATCAACCGTTACTTGGGTATGATCTGGCTTACAAAGATCCTGTATCCGGAAGCGGCGGATTTCGATTTGTACGCGCAGACCGCGGAATATTACAGGTTGTTTTATCATTACGAATTGAGCCGGGAGGCGTTTGACGCGCTGACCGCCCGCTCTCTGGCCGCGAATTGACCGGGTTCGGGCGGCAGAATGCCGCCCCTACGGTATGAGGCGGGCATCCGAAGGCTGTCATTCCGGGCTTGTCCCGGAATCCAAAAATGATAAATGAAGGAACCTGGATTCCGGGACAAGCCCGGAATGACAAGATATGACGGTTTCCAGACAGTCCCGGGCGGCAGAATGCCGCCCCTACGGTACCTGGATGCTGCCGTCCGGGGCCGTCCGTCCGTCTTTGGGGCTGTCCCGCGGAAAAGAAAATTTTTATACAGTTGATATTTCTTCCGCTAATGCGTTATAATAGGTTAGGATTTTTTTATGAATATTTATTTTAAAATACAATTTAATAATATCTAGGAGGTTGTTTAAAATGGGCAAGAACATGAAAACCATGGACGGAAACGCGGCGGCCGCTCACGTGTCGTACGCGTTTACGGAGGTCGCGGCGATTTATCCGATTACGCCGTCCTCTCCCATGGCCGAAAGCACCGATGAATGGAGCGCCCACGGCCTGAAAAACATTTTTGGCCAGGTCGTGTCCATCTCGGAGCTCCAATCCGAAGGCGGCGCCGCCGGGGCCATGCACGGTTCCCTGAGCGCGGGCGCGCTGACCACGACCTACACTGCTTCTCAAGGTCTGCTGCTGATGATTCCCAACATGTACAAGGTGGCCGGCGAGCTGCTTCCGGGCGTTTATCATGTGTCCGCCCGGGCCCTTGCCGCGGCTGCCCTGAGCATTTTCGGGGATCATTCGGACGTCATGGCCTGCCGTCAGACAGGGGTGGCCATGCTGGCCTCCAGCAGCGTTCAAGAGATCATGGATCTGGGCGCGGTGACCCATCTGTCCGCCATCAAATCCAGTCTGCCTTTCCTGCATTTCTTCGACGGATTCCGCACTTCTCATGAAATCCAAAAAATCGATACATTGAACTACGACGATCTGGCCAAGCTGGTGGATTATCAGGCGCTGCAAAAATTCCGCGACCGTTCGCTGAATCCCGAACGCCCGTTCACCAGAGGCACCGCGCAGAACTCGGACGTCTATTTCCAAGGCCGGGAGGCGTCCAACCCCTATTACGACGCGCTGCCCGCAATCGTGGAAGCCTATATGGCCGAGATCAAGAAACTCACCGGCCGGGAATACCATCTCTTTGATTATTACGGCGATCCCAACGCGGAAAACATCGTCATCGGCATCGGTTCTGTCTGCGAGGTTTTGGAAGAAACCGTCGATTATCTCAGATCCAAGGGTGAGAAAGTCGGCGCGCTCAATGTTCACCTGTACCGGCCCTTCTCCGTGGATCATTTCCTGAAAGCCATTCCCCCATCCGTCAAACGCATCGCGGTATTAGACCGGACCAAAGAACCCGGTTCACTGGGAGAGCCTTTATATCTGGACGTTTGCACCGCCTTCAGCGGCCGGCCCAACGCTCCGCTGATTGTGGGAGGCCGCTTCGGCCTGGGCTCCAAGGACACCACGCCCACCCACCTGAAAACGGTTTTTGACAACCTCAAACAAAGCCAGCCCAAGAATCATTTTACCATCGCCATCACGGACGACGTCACCCACACGAGTCTGCCCATCAACGAAGAGATCCACTTGGCCGCCGAAGGCGTGACCTGCTGCAAGTTCTGGGGTTTCGGCTCCGACGGCACGGTCGGCGCCAACAAGGACGCCATCAAGATCATCGGCGATCACACGGACATGTACGCCCAGGCTTATTTTGCCTATGATTCGAAGAAATCCGGCGGCGTGACCATTTCCCATCTGCGCTTTGGCAAAAGCCCGATCAAATCCCCCTATCTCATCGACGCCGCGGACTTCATCGCCTGCCACAAACAAGCCTATGTGGATCAATACGACGTGCTGGAAGGGCTCAAAGAGGGAGGCGCTTTCCTGCTGAACTGCACCTGGAAAAAGGAAGAGCTGGATCAGAAACTTCCCGCTTCCATGAAGCGTTTCCTGGCCAAAAACAAGATTGATTTTTATATCATCGACGCAGTCTCTATTGCCCGGGAAATTGGGCTCGGCAACCGCATCAATCAGGTGACCCAGGCGGCCTTCTTCAAGCTGTCCAAGGTGGTTCCCCTGGAGGACGCCATCCATTACCTGAAAGACGCCATCCAAAAAACCTATGGCAAAAAGGGCGAAAAGATTGTCAGCATGAACCATACCGCTGTGGACAAAGGCATGGACGCGCTGGTCAAAATCGACGTGCCGGCCGAATGGGCCAACGCTCAGGATCATCAGGCCGCCGGCGCCGGCAAGGATATCCCCGATTTCGTGAAGAATGTGGTGCTGCCCATGAACGCCCAGCAAGGGGATAAGCTGCCCGTCAGCGCCTTCAAAGACCACATCGACGGCAGCCTGCCTCACGGAACGGCGGCTTATGAGAAGCGCGGCATTGCCGTGACCGTCCCCGAATGGCAGCTCGACAACTGCATCCAATGCAACCAGTGTTCCTACGTATGTCCCCACGCCGCCATCCGGCCCGTTCTTTTGACCGCTGAGGAAGAAGCCTCCAAACCCGCCGGATTCGAAACGAAGAAAGCGGCGGGCAAGCAGCTGGAAGGGTTGACTTACCGTATGCAGGTGAGTCCTCTGGACTGCCAGGGCTGCGTCAGCTGCGCGGAGGTTTGCCCCGCCAAGGAGAAAGCCCTGGTCATGAAGGATGTGGAGGATCAAATCACCAAGCAGAAAGACAACTGGGAATTTGCCGTGAAGGTCCCCGTGAAAGCCAATCTCTGGCCGCTGCAATCGGTCAAGGGCAGCCAATTCGCCCAGCCGTACCTGGAATTCTCAGGCGCATGCGCCGGCTGCGGCGAGACCCCTTACGCCAAGCTGGTCACTCAGCTCTTCGGCGAGAGAATGGTCATCGCCAACGCCACCGGCTGCTCCTCCATCTGGGGCGGTTCCTCCCCCAGCACCCCCTACACCAAGAACGCCAAAGGACAGGGTCCCGCCTGGGGCAACTCCCTGTTTGAGGATAACGCGGAGTACGGCTACGGCATGGCCGTCGCCTACGCTCAGATTCGCAAACGTCTGGCGCTTACCATGGAGGAAGCCGTCAAATCCGGCGTGCCGGCGGATTTGTCCGCCGCCTATCAAGCCTGGATCGACGGCAAAGACAACGCGGACGCTTCCAAGAAAGCCAAAGAAGCCCTGTTGCCGCTTTTGGACAAGCATGCCGCTCTGGACAGCGTTAAAATCATCGCGCCTCTGAAGGATTACCTGGTGAAACCCTCCATCTGGATCTTCGGCGGAGACGGCTGGGCCTATGATATCGGTTACGGCGGACTGGATCATGTCATCGCCTCCGGCGAGGACGTAAACATTCTGGTCTTCGACACAGAGGTTTATTCCAACACCGGCGGGCAGTCCTCCAAATCCACCCCCACAGGTTCCACCGCCAAATTCGCCGCTTCCGGCAAAAAAGTCAAGAAAAAAGACTTAGGCATGATCGCCACCACCTACGGTTACGTTTATGTGGCTCAAGTGGCTCAGGGCGCCAGTCAGAATCAGCTGATCCAGGCCATCTCCGAGGCGGAAGCCTATCCCGGCCCCTCCCTGGTCATCGCCTACGCGCCCTGCATCAATCACGGCCTCAAGGCGGGCATGAACAAAGCCCAGGATGAACAGAAGCAAGCGGTGAACGCCGGCTACTGGCATCTGTGGCGTTATAATCCCGCTCTGGAAAGCGAAGGCAAGAATCCCTTCGTTCTGGATTCAAAGGATCCCACAGGCTCCTTCCAAGACTTTATTTTAGGCGAAAACCGCTATTCCATCCTCCAGGGACAATTCCCTGAAATCGCGAAAGTACTCTTTGCCAAAGCGGAAAAAGACGCCCAAACCCGTCTGTCGAATTACAAACGCATGGCGCAAAGCTGACAAAAAAAATAAAGAGGCGCGGGGGCATAATAGGGGGGGGCGGAATGCCCCCCGGGGTTTTTGGCCCGCCCCCGTTGTGTTTATGGTGTGGGCCCGGGGGGGGGGAGTTGACC
>JAISDM010000076.1 GCA_031264885.1 Peptococcaceae bacterium
TATGTCCGATTCTTTATAATCTAATATGATTTCGCATTCTTCTACGCCTTCCTGGAGGGCGACATACGGGAATATCCCTTCTTTTAGGCATTTCAGGATTTCTTCTTTGTTTTCGTACCCGTTGTCGACTACCGCATCTATACTGTCGGCATCCAAAGCCTCTTTCGCCATCCGGGCGCCTTCGTACAGCAGGTCTTTATCGTTGCAGTCGTTGGTTACTTCAAAATCCGACACCATATGATTGCTTGCGTCTACCGCAACTTGTACGTTATAACTGACGTCGAACCCGCCGTTATGCGTCTTCATGAGCCGCGATTCGGGATCTGTGAGAGATATCTGGCTTTTATTCGTTTCCTTCATATATTCAAGGCAGTCATTATAGGTTTTCATTTTTTCTTCAAGTTGCTTGATCTTGGCTTGTATTTCCTCCGGGGGTATGGTTTTCGGGGTTTATGTCCTCTTGGTCGTTTTGATCCAGTTCTTTCAGATATTCTTCCAGCTTCGCTTCCGCCCTCTGGATCTTGGCTTCCAGTTTTGCCTTGGTGATGTTTTTGTCTTTGGCGTTCACCGCGCGGAATTTACTGCCGTCTATCGCTTCCAGTTCTTTTGCGTACAGATCCAAGTCCGAGCATATCTTCACGAACGCCCGGAAAACTTTTTTCATCGCGTCAGCGTTTTTGCTCCTGAAATCGGCGATTGTTCTGAAGTCAGGCGCCAATTTGCCCAGCAGCCACATCACTTCGACGTTCCTATAGCATTCCGCCATAAGTCTCCTTGAGGAACGCGTTTTGTTGAAGTAGCCGTAAATATATAATTTCAACAGGGTCCTTGGGTCATACCCTGGCCGTCCTATCCATTCTGGCAATGCCTTGAAACCTGCTTTATCTATGTCAAGTGTGTTTACAAACGCGTCTATCACACGCACAGGGTTGTCGCTTCCAACGTATTCATCTATGGTTGCCGGGAACACTGTGACTTGCCCTCGGTTTTCTCCCTGAATGTATCTCATTGGTAATCCCCCCGCCTCATTAATATCACAACTATATTATACCACAAAGCGCCGTTTTATGGGGACTTATTTAGAATTTTTTCGAGAAATTTCGTCGTTTTTTTATCATTTTATGCGTTATCTAGTTACCAATTTTGGGATTCGTTGTTGTGCGTTTTCGGACAGTCTGGCCCAAATTCGGACCGCTCATGCTTGCTCAGGCATTCATACCCTGTATCCCTTATTGCACAGGTTACATTTTCTCAAACTTTGCGGCGCCGCCTTTTTGGAGATAGGCAAAAACCGCGATGGCGCCTGCCGTGAACAGGGCGGCGCACAGCCACATATAGACCTCAAGGGGCAGCGCGCTTCTCAGCGGGAACGCGTAAAGCAGCGCAAGCCCGGCGAGCAGCGCGATCGAGCCGTACATGGATAGGATCGCCGACACGCTCCGCTTGACCACATGCGTCTCGCTGATCCAGTCGAACCGGGGGAACGCCAGATTCAAGGCGACGCCGCCGAAGGCGATCAGCGCCAAAAAAGTCTGCGGGATCACGAGGATGGTCAGCCATTCCGCCGCGCTGTCCGCAATGACGGCGGACACAACAATGGACGCGGCAAGGCATGGGAACGATGAAACCAGCATATGTACGCATACTTTTGAGAGCAGAACGGTTTGCGGCGGGACGGGCGCGCATTGCGTGATCCACAAATGCTTGCCTTCCAGCGAGATCAATGACGCCGACAGGCTGTTGACTGTGCCGAGCGTCATGACCGCGAACGCGGCGAGGGCGGGCAGCGGAACCCACGGCGCCGCGGCCAGAATCTGTCCGATATAGGCCAAGATGTCCGTTCTCTTCACAATCAGCGCGGCGGCGCCGGCGAGAGCAAAGATGGAACCCAACGATGTGTTGAGTACGACCGCCGGACAGTTCCAATAATGAGCGAATTCCTTTTTGACAAGGGCTGCGGCCGCGCCGGAGGCTCTTGTTTTTTTCTCACGGTATTTGACCTTGACGCTCCCGCGGTTGGCCGTCAATATCTTCAGATAACGCGCGGACAGCAGCGCGCATACGGCGCCAAAGGGCACGATGGCCCACAGCGCGAAGACGGCCGCCTGACCGATGTCCGCGCCGGCGACTGCCGCGCCAAAGGCGTAAAACGGCGGCGCCGCCTTGCGGAACGCTTCCGCGATTTCCTCGCCCCGTGTCACGAGTTCCCCCAAATAGCGCTGTATATTCGAGTATCCGTATAAATAAGCGAACAAAAAGCCCACGGACAGAACGAGCGTTAAGATGTTTTTGCCCCGGGTTTTACCGCCCCCAAACACCGACAAGAGCCACGCCAGAAGCAGCGAGACCGAGATTGCCAGGAGCGGCAGCAGCAAAAAGCCGAATACGAAAAGCGCCATGCCGCCGGCGGAGCCATGCCCGCTTCTGAGCCACAGGAACACGGCGGGCAGGCATACAAGCAGCGAGGATCCATACTCGAACGTCAGCAAAACGGCAACGCGGCTGACGAGGATATGTACGGGTTTTATCGGCATCGCCAGCAGCATCTCGTTGTCTTTCGCGCCGAACAGATGCGCGGCCGCGATGAACACCGTGCCCAGAACTCCCAACGCGAAGGACGACGCCGCGAACAGCGCAAAGTACATCCACCCGACGCCCAACGCGTAAAGCGGTTCGAGCAGCACGTTGAACAGGACGCCGAATGTGAACATCAGCGCCGCGACAACATAAATATACAGCGCCGCCAGAAGAATTATTTTTACTTTGCCCGGCTTTCTGCCGCCGCGCGCCCATGATCTGCCCGGCAGCAAGGCTTGGAGGTTTAGTTTATACAGGGTAAAAATCATATTTTCCCTTCCTCCAGCTCGAAGAACACGTCTTCAAGGGATGAATCGCCGAGGATTCTTTCGGTTTCGCCGCTGGCGACAAGCTTCCCGTTTTTGATGATGGCGATTTGATCGCATAACCGTTCGGCGACCTCCAGGATGTGTGTGGAGAAAAACACAGAGCAGCCCGCATCGCATTTTGCCCGCATGATGTCTTTGACCGTTCTGGCCGCCTTAGGGTCCAGTCCGACGAAGGGCTCGTCCAGTATGTACAGCTTGGGATCGTGAATCAGCGCGGACACCAGCGCGAGTTTTTGCTTCATGCCGTGGGAGTAGGACGAAACGAGTCCGCTGAGGTCGTCTGTCAGTTCAAACAGTCCGGCGTATTCGCGTATGCGCTCTCCGCGCGTTTCCGCGTCCACGCCGTACACATCGGCGATAAAATTCAGGTATTTGATCCCGCTCACGAAATCATAGAGGTCGGGGTTGTCGGGGATGTAGGCGATTTGCCGCTTGCAGGCCAGGGGTTCGGTCTTTACGGAGTGCCCGCCGACGGTGATCTCGCCGCTGTCGAATTCGAGAATTCCGCACACCAGCTTGATCGTGGTGGTCTTGCCCGCGCCGTTGTGCCCGATGAACCCGCAGATCTCGCCGGGTCTGATGCGCAGCGACAGACCGTCCACAGCGCGCTTGCCGCCGTAGGTTTTGACGATACGCTCAATTTTCAGCATGACTCTTCCTCCAGGTTTCGGCGTCTCAACGGAGATAGATGGTATTTCTCGAGTATCGGCGGCATCTTTTCGCTTTCCACATAGATGAACAGGAAGTAATCAACCGGCAGTTCCATCGACCGAAAGCCAATCTCGAAGTGTTCCTTTCCCTCGATTCGGACATCACCCCATGTCCCCCGGTTGATCACAACGACATATGCGTCTTCTTTAAGCCGCCCAAGGATTTCCTCAAAAGAGCAATCATATTTTTGTCTGGCAAAAGAAACTGAGCAGTCCAGCTTATCCGCCTGCCAGTCGTAGCTGATCTCCCGGCAATCCTTGAGCATAGCGATTTTTTCGTCTATGCTCAA
>JAISDM010000103.1 GCA_031264885.1 Peptococcaceae bacterium
TCGATTATGATGATTTCGTCTCTGTATAATATGGCCGATACATATTTTGTCAGTTTCCTCGGCACGAGCGCGACCGCCGCCGTCGGCGTGTCGTTTCCGCTGATGGCGATTATTCAGGCCGTCGGTTTTTTCTTTGGCCATGGCACGGGGAACTTCATCTCCCGCGCCCTCGGCGCCAAAAGGAGGGACGACGCGGAGCAAATGGCGGCGACCGGTTTCTTCTCTTCGTTTATCGGCGGAAGCGTTATTACCGTGCTGGGGCTGGTGTTTTTGGCGCCGCTCGCGCGGGTTTTGGGTTCCACGGACACGATACTGCCCTTCGCGATAGAGTATCTGCGCTTTATTTTGCTTGGCGCGCCGTTTCTCGTTTCTTCGTTTATGCTGAATAATCTGCTGCGTTATCAGGGCGGCGCGTTCTTCGCCATGATCGGCATGGTTTCCGGCGCGGTACTGAACCTCGCGCTGGATCCGCTTTTTATCTTCGTATTTCATCTCGGCGTGACGGGCGCGTCGCTTGCCACCATGATCAGCCAAGCCCTGAGCTGCGTCTTGCTGTTTGCCGTCGGCTGCCGCCGCGGAGGGAACGTGCGGATTTCTCCGCGCAATTTCGCGCCGTCGGCGGACAAGTACAAAGAGATGGTACGCGGCGGAATCCCCTCGCTGCTTCGGCAGATTGTGGCAAGCTTCGCGACGGTTCTGCTCAATCACGTGGCAGGCGGATACGGCGACGCGGTCATCGCCGCGATGACCATTAACAACCGTGTTTTTCTGATGGCCGGGGCCGTGGTTATCGGGTTCGGGCAGAGCTTTCAGCCGGTATGCGGATTCAACTACGGCGCGAAACGTTACGACCGGGTCAAAGCCGCGTTCCGGTTCTGCAACCGCCTTTCGTTCATATTATTGCTTGCCGTCTCGGTTCTCTGTTTCATACTTGCCCCTGAGATCGTCGCGCTTTTTCGCGCGGACGATCCGGATGTAATCGCCGTGGGCGCGTTTGCGCTCCGGGCGCAGTGCTTCAGCTTCCCTCTGTCGGGTTGGATCATGCTGGTCAGTTTTATGCTGCAAACGATTGGGAAGCCCGTTTCCGCAAGCGTTCTCGCGTCCGCGAGACAGGGACTGTTTTTGATTCCGCTGCTGCTGATCCTTGTCCCGGCTTGCGGCGTTCTCGGCATACAGATTTCCATCCCGATCGCCGACTGCTGCACTTTTCTCATCTCTTTGCCCTTCGGCATAATGGCGCTGCGGAGAGATCTGGCGTAGGCGCCCCTGTTTCCCATTGGCCGACCGCGCCGCGGCGCAAATGGAGTTTTGCGCTAGAATTATCATTGGATAAACGAAATTTTTGATGGGTCAGGCTCATGCGGTATACCGGGAGATTTTTCATATCCAAGCAAAACCGCCATTCCGCACTCATAACCATCCGGGAATTTCAGTTTGTTTTTAAAATGCGCGTTTTTGTTTCCGGCAAAAACAAAGGCCGCGAAACCACAGTGCAAACTCGCTAACCCTAAAGATGTGGCCGCTAAAACGGTATTTTGCGCTATAATGCCCAAATCAATCAATTCCGCTCCGGCGGGCTGGGCGGTTTTTACCGCAAAAAACACCATACACGGCGCGTGATAAAAGAGTGTCCCCCCTCTGGATTGAAGATGTTGATAAGACGATTCATCCATCTTGCGCAGGTTGTCCAGGCCCTCTTTCTCCATTTCGGCAATCAGCGCTTTATTTGTCACGGCTATTACATGCCAAAACTGCCGGTTCATTCCGCTTGGAGATTGTATCGCCGCTTGAGTAATGGCCGCTAATTGTTCATTGGTCGGCAATTGTTCCGCAAAATCGCGGCATGAGTATCGCGCTTTAATATTTTTCAATGTCTCGTTCATAACACGCCTCCTTTTGCGCTTATTGTATCCTATTTCCCGCAAAGTTTCAATTGAGCCTTCGCCCCATTTATTTTGCGTATCGTATCGCTCCAAACGGGCATCCTAATGACCAGTCAAGGGTTCTTAAACGCAAAAGGGGGATGCAAGCTTGAGCGTACGCCAAATTATTTTCTTTGGACTGTTTATGTCGGTCATTATGTCGATGTGCATGTCATTTGCTATGACGGCCATCAACGTCGGATTCAACAGCTATTTCACGCCGGCTTTTCTTTCCGGCTGGGGGATCGGGTTTATTGTGTCGCTTCCGCTTTCTTTTTTTCTGCCGCCCTTCATACAGAAGATCATGCAAAAGTATCATATATAGAGAATGGAAGCTCGGCAAAATCACCTATTGACTTCAAATTCACTTCGATATACCCTTAAAGAAAGTAGCTTAGGGAAAGTAGCTTAAAGAAAGCAGCGGGAGGCGAATGTGATGTCAAAAATTATTTTAGGTCTTGTCGGCGAAACCAACATAAACCGTCCCCGGCCGGAGACGGCTTTTGCCAAGGTACAGCCTATCCTGGACCGGGCGGATGTGCTGTTCGGGCATATGGAAAGCCCGGTCAGCGACCATCCTTCCGAGAACACCGACATGCCCGATCTGCCATTCAAAAGGGGCTGGGAATTCTCGAAGCCTGACAGCGTCAACGCGTGGAAGGCGGCCGGCTTTGACGCTGTCGGTACGGCTTCCAACGTCAGCGGCAGCGCGGAGGCGATTGTGCGCACCGTTGAGGAACTGGACAGGCTGGGCATCGCCCACGCCGGAACCGGCAGGAATATCGAGGAAGCCCGCAAGCCTGCCATCGTAGAGAAAAATGGCGCAAAATTCGGATTCTTGAGTTATACCAGTGTGTTTTATCCGCAATTTGTGCCCGCGCTGCCAAAGAGACCGGGCGCGGCCACCGTCAAGGCCGCGATGAGCATCGTTCCAAGCTGGCGCTCCGAGGAGATGCCGGGCGCCGCGCCTGCCGTCAAGACATGGCTGGACGAGAAAGAGAAGGCGCTCATGCTTGAAGACATCGCCAAACTCCGGCGGCAGGTGGATTATATCGTCTTATCCTGTCACTGGGGCGTATCCAGCGATGAAAAGGTTCAGGATTATCAGACGGAACTGGTGTACGCGGCCATCGACGCCGGGGCGGACGTCATTATGGGGCATCATCCCCATCGGCCGCAGGCCATACAGATATACAAAGGGAAGCCCGTATTCTACAGTATGGGCAATTTCGCGTTTGACTGGTGGTTTTTGCGCGACAGTATGAAAGAGGGTGTCATGGCCTATGTGACCCTGGAAAACGGAGCCGCGGCAAAGGTCAGCTTCGTTCCCGCGCGCAGAGAGGACGAGAGCAACGACATCGCCCCGCTGCCCCTGGATTCGGAAGCCGGAATCGCCATTATAGAAACGGTTCGCAGACTCTCGAAGCCCTTCGGCACAAAACTCGAAGCCGCAGGGAACGAAGTCGTTGTCACTGTGTAAGTTTCCACCGGATAAGTTTTCACGCGTTAGCATAATTTCGCAAAATCGCATTGTGAACACAATATACAGCGTGTTGCGAATCGTGATTTGAAAATTCACGTCTATCAAGGACGGGCGGCAGAATGCCGCCCCTACATATACGTCGTACACGGCGCCGTAGGGGCGGCATTCTGCCGCCCGGGACCGTCCGGAAACGCAATATCTTGTCATTCCGGCACCCCATCTTGTCATTCTGGGCTTGTCCCTGTATCGAGGTTCATTGGTTCATCATTTTTGGATTCCGGCATAAAGCCGGAATGACGGGGGATAGACAAGCCCGGCAATATTTAGGGCGCGTTTCCGTACGGTCCCGCCCATTTTGACAGACTTCGGGGTTAAGGAGACAGCGCGCCGCGGTACCGCACGGGGGTCGTGCCCAGGCATCGGCGGAAGCTGCGGTTAAAGGTGCGCAGGGAGTTGTAGCCCACCGACAGGGCGATGTCGCCGATTTGCAGGTCGGTCACCCCCAGCAGGGCACAGGCGTAAGACAGGCGGATCCGCTCCAAAAGCTCGGGGAATGTCATGCCAAAATTCGCCTGCAAAATCCGGGTCACGGTGGTTTCTCCGATAAACAGGTACTCCGCCGCGTCCGCAGCCTTGATGGGATCCGCGTAACGCTCCAGCAAGAAGACCAATATATTCCAGGCCGTATCGCGGCGGATCCCCGCCGTAACACCGGACGCGCCGGCGCGGTACCGCTCGGGGGTTACGCCTTTGATCTCTTTGAAGACCCGGTGGAACGTGGCCAGGGAAGAATACCCCACGTGCCGGGCAATGAAGGCGATGCTCAGCTCCTCAAAGCGCATCATGGCGCAGGCGTTGCGCACCCGCACCTCGTGCAGATTGGCGGCAAACCCCTGCCCGGTCAGCACACGCAGCGTATGCCCCAGCCGCACAGTGCTGACGCCCAGTTCCTTGGCCGCCGAAACGGCGTCGAATCCTTTTTTGTTAAAATACAGGTGGATTTGCTGCAAAGCCTTCCACCCGTCGGAACGGTGCAGGGGTTCGTCCCAGTGGGCGTTTCGGACGGATTCCCGGTAGAACAGGGAGAGAATCCGCATCAGCCCGCTCAGCATGAAATTGCGGTAGTAATGATCCCGATGCCGGGATTCTTCCTCCATTTCGGCGAAAGCGTGAGCCACCCGCCGGACGTCCTCGGGAGAAAGCGTCACGAGAGGGCTTCCGTGTTCGAGCGTATCGCAGGCCGCAGGCTGATGCTGTCTGCTGACCCCCAGATACATAAGCAGGGAAAGGGGAAAACTGCACCGGATGCCTTCCAGGCTTGCGCCTTTAGGCGCCGACAGACTGTACAGATGGAAAGGCAGAGCGCACAGCAGCATCCCGGGTTTTACGGAAAAAGAGAGACCGTTGATGTTCAGGGCGCCTTCACCGTCTTGGAAAAACAGTATTTGAACGCCGTCCTGTTTTTGGGCGGGCATATCTCCGCTCAAAATGAGCCTTTGGATCAGTATGTCGTCCAAGGGCATTTCCTGCTGGGCATAATAATTGTAAGAATAGGTATCCGGCTCGTTGTAGTGTTCCATTGCGCCGCGCCTCACCTCACCGTTGGCTGTTATACTCGCGGGTATAACCCTAATATTCCACATCATATCATAACATACCCCGGATTGAGAATCTTTTCACGCCGAATGACGTAAACTATGATAATGGTTTGCAAGAATATGACTTGCGCGCCGGCGGGTAAAAGTAGAAAATTTAAATAGCAGCTTTTTGCGCATTCCAAAAAAACTAGGGGGGATATTGCCTATGATGTTTCCAAAATTATTCTCGCCGATCAAAATCAGGGACCTGGAACTGAAAAACCGCATTGTTCTGCCGGCCATGGGCACCAAATTTACCCGCGACAGATGTATCAACGATCAGATCATCAACTTCCATGTGGCGCGGGCCAAGGGCGGAACCGGACTCTCCATCCTGGAGGTCAGCAGCGTTCACGCGCCCAGCGCTCCCGGACACTATTTCTCCATTGCGGAAGACAGGTTTATTCCCGGCTTGCAGCGCTTTAACGAGGCGGTTCACGCGGCGGGGTCCAAAACCGCCATCCAGCTGTGGCAGGGCAGCATCGCTGTGGGCGCCGACCCCAACGCGCAGATTATCGTAGCCAGCGACATGCCTGTTTCTCCCGAATACACCATTCCAGGCGCCAGCCGCGAGCTCATCGCCGAACTGGTGGAATGTTACGGCCAGGCGGCGCGGCGCGCGGTAGAAGCGGGTTTCGACTCCATGGAAATCCACATGGCGCACAATTATATCCTGCACTCCTTCCTGTCAGGGGGAATCAACCGGCGTACCGATGAATACGGCGGCTCATTGGAGAACCGGGCCCGTTTCCCGCTGGCGGTCATTGACGCCGTCCGGGCCCGCATGCCCGGCGGTATGCCGCTGTTCATGCGCATTGACGCCCACGACGACTATCTCGAAGGGGGCCTGACCATTGAGGAGGTGATCCGGTTCTGCAAGTGGGCGGGAGAGAGAGGCGTCGATGTGCTGGATATCTCCAGGGGCAACATCATTACCGCCGGCCTTAAATATGAAGTGCCGCCCATAGACCTGGAGAAAGGCTTCAACATCGGGAACGCCGCCCGTATTCGCGAAGAGACCGGCATGATTACCGTTGGCGTGGGCCGAATCAACGATCCCGCCCTGGCGGAAGAAATCCTGGAGGCCGGCAAGGTGGACATGGTCGTTATGGGCCGCGCCCAGATCGCCGACCCGGAATTCTGCAACAAGGCCCGCGAGGGTCTGGTGGACGACATCGTCCGGTGCATAGGCTGTAACCAGGGGTGCTATGACGCCAACGAGCGTCAGGATATCCCCCATATTACCTGTTTGCGCAATCCGGCTGTGGGATTGGAAGCGGAATATGAACTTAAAGCCGCCGATGTTCCCAAGACGGTGGCCATCGCGGGCGGCGGCATGGCGGGGATGGAGCTGGCCTGCACACTCAAACGGCGCGGGCACAACCCGATTCTCTTTGAGGCGTCGGATGCTTTGGGCGGCCAGTTTATACTGGCAGGCATGGCGCCCCGCAAGGCTGAGATGAAGGACGCGGCCATCCATCTAGGCAAGCAGGCGCAAAAAATGGGCGTGGACGTACGGCTCAACACCGCCCTCACTCCCGCTGTGCTTGAGGAACTCAAGCCTGACGCGGTGGTCAGCGCGGCCGGGGCCAAACCCATTCGGCTCAATGTGCCGGGCGCCGATGGGGCCAACGTATTCAGCTACCCCGAAATCCTGCGGGGAGAGCGGGTTCCCTCCGGCCATGTGGTGGTGGTCGGCGGCGGCATGGTAGGTCTTGAAACCGCCGAAAGCCTGATCCAGGCGGGCTGCAAAGTCACCGTGGCGGAGATGCTGCCGGAGATGGCGGCGGATCTCGGCACCACGCGCAAAATCATCATCATGGAGAACCTGCACAAGGCGGGCGTTACACTTTGTACCAACACCAAATGTCTGCGAATCCAACCCGACGGCGTGGTGGTGGACCGGGAGGGCAGCGCCGAGACCATTCCCTGCGACGCGGCAGTCGTGGCGGTGGGCGCCGCCAGCACAGTCACGCCTGAATTGGAAGAAGCCGCGAAGAAGCTGGGCGTCCCCTATTACGCCATCGGCGATACGGTCAAACCCCGCCGCGCCATAGACGCCACCGCCGAAGCGGCAAAACTGGCCAGGCGTATTTAGGGCCAACATTTCGGACCCATATTTTGGATCACAGGATCCATAAAAAAGAGGAGGAAATAACAATGTCAAACAAAAAAATCGCGCTGATCTCAGGAGCGGCGACAGGCATCGGGCGGGCCGCGGTGGTTCGCCTGGCGGAGGACGGTGTCTACGACATGATTCTCGCCGACTGGAACAAGGCGGAACTGGAACAAACCGCGCAAATGTGCAAAGAAAAAGGCGCGGCGGCAGACTCGGTGGTAACGGATATGGGGAAAGAAGCGGAAGTGGAGGCCCTCGTCAAGTTCGCGGCGGATAAATACGGCCGCGTCGACTTTTTCTTCAATAACCAGGGCGCCATCCATATGCCCAAGGATTTTGAAAACATCACCGCCGAAGATATGGATCTGGTCATTCATTCCAACTTCAAGGCGTGTTTCTTCGGCATGAAACACGTCGCCCGGGTGATGATCCGGCAGAAGTCGGGGCACATTCTCAACACCGGATCCTCCTCGGGACTGCGGCCTGAGACGGGATTCAGCGTTTACTCCGCTACCAAGCACGCTGTGATCGGCTTGACCAAAGTCGCCGCCATTGAATTTGCCAGATATAATATACGGGTCAACTGCCTTTGCCCCGGCGGCTATATCACGCCGCTGACCGTCGCGGTAGGGCAGTATATGCAGGAGCACAGCTACGCGCAGCCCAAATCCTCCGTGGCTCTGCTGGGCCCCGCCAAGATGGGGGATGTCAGCGAGATCGTCGGTATGATCTCCGCGTTGGCCGATGACGCCAACACCAGCTATATGACCGGAGCCATCGTCAGTCTCGACGGCGGCAACACGCTGTAATCCACTAGGAATAATCCACTAAGAATCCAAAGGAGAATAAACATGGCGAACGAAAAACAGACGCCAAGGCCAAGTATTTTTCGCAGCTTGTTGATCACAATTGTTGTGTTGGCGATCATTATTGCGATGATTATGGGATTGGGAATGTTGGGCCTGCCCTCTTGGCCGTTAATCTTCTTTCTGTTCTATTTTACCACCATTGCGGGGATGCGGAAGGATAAGCTGGCAGTCTCCGCGGCAGGCGGTTTCATCGGGATGACGGCGGGCTTCTCCCAGGGGCTTCTCACCCTCCTCACCGGCAATGAGACAGCGGGCACGGTGGGGTTCCTGATTCTTGTCGTCGTCCTCGTGACCCTGGTGGTGGACGGCAGGGTGAAGGCGATCGATCCCCTATGTATGATGATGCTGACCTGTCTGACCAGTTTTACCGGCATTACGCCCCCCGGAATATACCTGTCCTGCGTGGTTTCCTACGCGGTCGCGGTCGCGCTTTTTGCGGTGATTACGACCCTTCTGGCCAACGCGGCCGCCAAAAAAGAAGGCGCGGCGGAAACCCAGCAATAAAAATGGAGGAGGGGTTACTTTGGGCAATTATTCAGGTGAAAAAAAATATCCGGAGATTTTCAGCGCGGGAAAAATCGGTAACGTAGAAATCAAAAACCGCGCCATCATGAGTTCCATGGGCTGCTCGGCCTCGCCGGGCGGGTATGTGAACCAGGCGGTCATCAACCATTACGCGGAACGGGCCAAGGGCGGCGTGGGCCTGATTCTCACAGAGGTCACCTGCGTGGACGCGCCGCAAGGGCTCAACTCCTTGAATATGCTGCGCGTGGATCACGATCACTTTATTCCCGGCTTGACCCGATTGGCCAAGGCCATCCACGGTCATGGCGCGAAAGTCATGCTGCAGATCAGCCACACCGGGCGGGGCGCAAAGCGGAAGGTCACCGGCTTGCAGCCTGTGGGCCCCTCGCCGGTCGCCATGGAAATGATGTATATGATCGGCGTAGAGAACGAAGAACCCCGGGCGCTGACCGTGCCCGAGATTCAGGGGATCGAGGACAAATACGCTGAGGCGGCGCTTAGAGCGAAGACGGCCGGTTTCGACGGGGTGGAGATCCATTCTACCGGCTATTATTTGGGCGCGCAATTCCTTTCCCGCTCCGCAAATATCCGGGAGGACGAGTACGGAGGCTCGCCGGAGAACCGCATCCTTTTTCACAAAAATGTTTTTTCCAAAATCCGCGCCCTCTGCGGAGAGGATTTCGCCGTCTGTATCAAAGCCACTCTGTTCCAGGGGGAGGATATCACCTTTGAGGACGGAGCGTATTACGCGGTTCGTTTCGCCCAGATCGGCTATGCGGGCATCGAGGTCATGGCCGGCAGCACCAAGGCGTATCCTGACAAGGACGACCTGCCCAATACCACCGGCCCGGAAAACCAAATGTTTGAAATGAGCGCCGCGTTTAAGGGAATCATCGCTCAGCAGGCGCCTGGCGCGGCGGTTCAGATTTTTTCCGGCGGACGGGCCCATGAGCCGGGGGCGATGAACGAGGCCCTCAAGCAAGGCAAGTGTGATTTCGTATTCTTAGGCAAGGCTATTTTCGTAGAACCGCACCTGGTCAATCTCATACGTGAGGATCGGTACGATGAGGCCCGTCCCTGCATCGGCTGCTGGCTCTGCATGACGGTGCAGCTGGATTCCGGCGATCCCGGCCGATGTTCCGGCAACGCCGTCCAAGGCCGCGGCGACCAGCGCTTCGACTTGGATCCGATGGAAGGCAAGAAGAAGGTTGTGGTTGTCGGGGCGGGCATTGCGGGGGTGGAAGCAGCGGTGGTCGCCAAAAAACGGGGCGCCGAGGTTGTGCTTTTTGAGGAGCGGGACGAACCCGGCGGACAGATTCGCTTCGCTTGCGCCGCTCCCCATAAGGACTATATAGCCCGCTATATCCCCTGCTTCAAACGCCTGCTGGAGGCCGGCCGGGTGGACGTCCGTTACCGTACCAGGGCCACGGCTGAAATGGTATTGGCGGAAAAACCGGACGCGGTCATCTGTGCCACCGGCGTGCTGCCGGCGAAGCTGAGCATCCCGGGATTTGATAAGCCTCATGTGGTCAACGCCAAGGAGGTTCTGGAAGGCAAAGCCGTGGGGACAAACGCGGTAATCGTGGGCGGAGGGGTCATCGGCTGCGAAACCGCCGAGTTTCTGCTTTCCCGGGGCAAGGATGTGACGGTGGTAGAAATGCTGCCCACGTTGGCCGCCCGGATGCTCTTCGGCAACCGCTGCGTGCTGATGGCTCATTTGGAAGCGTATGGGTTGAAAAAAGAAATGGAGAGCGTCGTAACGGAGATTAAGGACAGATCGGTCGTAGTAAAAAACGCGGACGGGATCAAGGAAATCCCCTGTGACAGCGTGATTATCAGCGTTGGCGACCGGCCAAACCGTCTGCTCTATGAAGCCCTGAAAGGCAAGGTATCCCAGCTGTTCTGTATCGGAGACAGCAACACACCCGACAGTTTTGCCGAGAGCGCAGCGGCGGGTCACTACACCGCCGCCGAGTTAATATAAGATATAGGATATTAGGAAAGCGGCCTGTCAAAAATAATTTGCCGCGAATCCGCCGTCCACGATCAGAAAAACGCCATTGACATAGTCGGAGGCGGAACTGGCCAGGAACACCGCGGAACCCATCAGATCGCCATAGGCGCCCCATTCCTTATGAGGCAGACGGCGGGCGACGCGGTCGAAAGATTCTTGCGGCATCCCTTCATTGAGAGGACTTCTGAAGAACCCCGGACAAATGGCGTTGCATTTGACATTGTCATGGAGGAATTCCGCCGCGATGGAGCGCGTCATTCCAATGACCGCGTGTTTCGAGATAGGATAGGCGTGATCCCCTCCGGATCCGGTAAACGACAAGGTGGAACCGATGTTGATGATCTTCCCTCCGCCTTGTTTTTTCATAACCTGGCCGATTTTGCAGCAAAGATCATAGCCCGCGGTAATATTCAGATCTATCACGCGCTGATACACCTCTTCCGGAGGATATTGCGTCAGCGTGCGCTTCGACACCCCCGCGTTGTTCACCAGAATATCGATTTTGCCGTAAACCTCAAGGCATTTGTCAACGAGCGCCTTCCTGAACGCGGGATCGGTCAGATCGCCCTGGATGAAAGCGATTCGGCGGCCTTCCTTTTCGGCAAAATCCCGAATATCCCGCACGTCGTCGGTCAGATGGGGAATAAAAAGATCCGCGCCCGCTTTGGCAAAGGCTGAAGCGTAGGCCATGCCCAAGTGGGTATTCCCGCCCGTGACCACCGCCACCTTGCCTTTCAGACTGAACATGTCCATCGAAAAATTAGAAATACTCGCATCCATAAAAAAAACCTCCCCCTTCCATACTCTGTCCGCACACCGGCAACAAACGGCGCGGATTGTGATATATAATATATATCACAATCCGCGCCGTTTGTCAGCCACCGAATTGTTGAGACGCGAATGACGGGGTGGTGGCGCGGCCGAAGGCGCCAGGGAACCCCCCGGTATCATATCTTGTCCCCCGCCCCCCGTCCCCCGTCATTCTGGGCTTGTCCCAGAATCCAAAAAATGATAAACCAGGGAACCTGGATTCCGGGACAAGCCCGGCAATATTTAAGGGCGCGTTTCCATATATGTGCAACAGCGCCATGAATGACACATCCGTAGGGGCGGCATTCTGCCGCCCGTCCCCGGCGGACGCGGATTTCCAACAGCGAATCGCGGCATAGGTTCAGTTGACAGTTTCCTGAAACGACAGTATAATTTACTCACAAATTACTTACAATTTGCTTGCGTTCAAATTGTAAATCACTTACAATCCGTTATTTTTTTTGAATTTTGCAGCCGATCGGCCATAATCTACCCAGAAAAAATGAAGATTGCTTGCGAATAAATATAGAAGATATATGTGTTTAAAGGGATGCACTTGTTTTCCGGGAAACTATAGGTTTCTGGAAAATGATCTTTTGGTATTTCTTGGATAACGCGGGTTGAAAAACCCGCGTTTTTCTGTGTCTGAACAATCCATTTATTAGATAAATTAGATTAATATGGTTTTCCAGAAACCTATACCTTGCTGGAAAAATCGGATACCCCCGGGCCCCTTAAAACGCTTTCCAAATTGTTTTTGACATATTTTTTGAGCATTAATTTTATGAAAGGGATGATACGGCATATGAATTTCACCTGATTTTGCCCGCGACAGCGGGCAAACACGGTCACCCGCCTATGGGCGAAGTCGACTTGGCGCATCCGGATTGTACAAGCTTTGCGGGAGATACGCGGCGCGGATGTGTTGAGGATGGATCATCCGGGAAGGAGCGTGATGAACGCGGTTTATGGAAAGGGGTGACACCATAGATTCGCATATAAGAGAGGTGACGGTCAACATTAAAGTGAGTCTGTACTTTATTTAAGGAGGTGGGAATGTTGCACAAAATGATAAGGCAGAAATTTACCCGTATCGTGGCTGCAATATTAGCCGTGTTTATGATGATGGGTATCTTTCCGGTGCAGGTTAAAGCAGATATGCTTGATTCGATGTTTTTTGACGCCATCAAGGCCCAATTTAAGACCATCGGGGAAAAAATGACCAAATTAAACGAACCTATTAGTGAAGGGGGGTTTGGCGGCGACTATAATTATTATATGGCTTGGTTGATCTCAGAGTGGTCACTCGTCGATACGGGTCAATTGGTTTTTGCCGCAGAAGGTAAGGATGGTAAGGATGGTAAAGACAATGTTGGCGCTAGCAATCCTAAGTATATCAAAGCAGGGAATTTAGACGGATGGTTACGCTTGCTGAATACCGCGTTGAGCAATAATAATGCTAAGTCGGGAGCGGAGGCACTGTTAAAAGAACAAATAGGAACTTTATCAAACGTCTTACCCGATGGCGCAAAAAATATGATCCTGGATTTTATTTCCGTCATAAAAAACCAACAATCATCATCAAATGAAGATTTTGCGACAGTAGTCGATGGATTTCTTC
Source organism: Peptococcaceae bacterium (assembly GCA_031264885.1). Lineage (GTDB taxonomy): Bacteria > Bacillota > Peptococcia > DRI-13 > UBA5745 > JAISDM01. The sequence continues at coordinate 13,001 of JAISDM010000103.1, forward strand.
TGGATGCCACATATAGGAGTAATTTGCAGCTTTTATTGGAAGACATAAAACTTGCTCTTGACGCGAGCTATTCTGGCAAAGATACCAGCAAAAACCCCTATACCGGCACAGAAGTTTTTTTGCAAGAGATAAAAGCATATATTAGTCCGATGTTTTATTCGGAAGCTGTTGAAACGAATTCTGAATCCGTCGTTGACATAAGCGTGATTTTTCAATCAGATGATGTGTCGACCATAACTATGTTGACTGAGGGAATAAAGCTATTGAAGGTGGTCAACAACGTTGTAACCACAAGCGACAGCCCAAATTCACTAGACAATCTCCTCGGCAGCAGAACTTTGGCGGATGTCGCTGTGGATTTCCTGGTATTGCAAGAGACAAGAGACCCCGGCGGCGACCCGGATGCGTTGAAAGCGCAGTTGGATGCGGTTCTCCCGCTCGCCAACGCAATGCTCAAGGGGAGTGCTCTGGATAAGGATGATCTGTTGGACGCGCTCCAGGAATTGGGCATCTTGGTTAGAGACAAGGATAGCGGCGCTATTAAAGATGTGAACATCGGCGAAGCGCTGGAACTGCTGGGGTTGGATGAGGCGGTTATCAAAGCCGGACTGACCAGCCTGTTTTCCAGAACCGTCAGTAAACTGACGGAATTTGTCAGTTTATTGCAAAGCGATGATCTGACGTTGGCAGAGTTGGATAGTCAGGCCGGTATTATTGTCAGCGGTCTTAGACAGGAAATCGGCAAAATCCTTCCGAATAGCGCGACTTGGGCGGATCAACCCAGAGAGAAGATTTACGATTTTCTCGACGCCCTGCTGCCTTTGGCGAAGGATGTGACCAAGGCGCTTCTGCAGAAGGCTCATAAAGAGGACTATACCTGGCTGGAAACCCACACGGACGAAGTTCTCGGCTTATTCGAGGGTAAATATGAAGTACTCAGCCAATATTCAGAATTAGACCAATACAAGGATGAAATCAAGATATTGGTAAAAGCCGTTGGCTTTATCCATAGTGAACTCGTAGAACGGGAGATTGATTTTACCGATCCCGACTCCAATCCTGTCAATGAAATCTACACTCGTTTTATCGGCTACCTCAATTTGAATGCCGATCAAGCAAGAACAGGCATTGAGAAAAAAATCCCCAAGATCCTGGATATCTTGAATACGTATTTCGAGCTGGATCCAGGTGCGATCGCCGACATCCTCGTCAATATCGCTCAGGAATACTTGAACGGCAGTGATTTGGGCGCCTTTGCCGGCATGCTGAATCGAAAGCTTGTGCTGGATCTGGTATTTAATGACGACAAAACTAACTTGTCGGAAACCGGGCTGACCCTTCTGGCCTCTACCTTTGTCAAAGGCGCGGTCGCCATTAAAGAGGAAATAAGGGCAAAGGAAACTCAGATCACTGGCTTGGTGGGCGCGGCCAATAAGGTCTACACGAATGTCTACAGCGTTTATAACTATATCAACGCCCATCAGCGGGTTACCGTCACTGCGGAAACAAGCCCCATCACCGGCGGCGGTCCGGGTGTATACGCGACCCTGAGCAATGATTATGACGACTTCCTCTATGGCGGATCGGAGGTTCAGCATTCCGGCGGTTACGCCGCGTTCCTGCGGAATCTCGGTTTTACCTTCGAATATGTTATCACCGATGAAAAGACGGCTGAAAAAAGCGACGGCAGTCTACCTTTCACCATTAAGGACAATCAAATCATGGGCGATGACAGTGTGGCGCCAGGTGGCTATACCGTCCCCGTCCAAGCCAGAGCAGTGTTTAAGTATAACAACAACCACTATTACTGGTTTACCTTTGGGGAGACCGAAGTTGAATTCACGGTACCCGCGCTGGACGATGCCGTAGCACCGTCTATCGACACGCAACCAGCGGACGCAACCTACACCCAAAATGATACGGCGAGTCCTCTTACGGTGAACGCCAGCGTGAATGACGGCGGTACATTGTCTTATCAATGGTACAGCAACAGTTTGAACAGCACCACCGGCGGTACGCCGGTCGGCTCTGACAACGATAGCTATACCCCACCCACAACAACAGTGGGCGTTACCTATTATTACGTTGAGATTACCAACACCAATAATAACGTCACTGGCCAACCAAGTGTCTTCGTTACCAGTGATATCGCGGCAGTGACCGTGAACGCACCATCCGTTGACGCTCAAACACCGTCTATCGACACTCAACCGGCAGACGCAACCTACACCCAAAATGATACGGCGAGCCCTCTTACGGTGGTCGCCGACGTGAATGACGGCGGTATATTGTCTTATCAGTGGTACAGCAACGGTTCAAACAACACCACCGGCGGTACGCCGGTCGGCTCTGGCAACGATAGCTATACCCCACCCACAACAACAGTGGGCGTTACCTATTATTACGTTAAGATTACCAATACCAATAATAATGTCACTGGCCAACCAAGTGTCTTCGTTACCAGTGATATCGCAGCAGTGACCGTGACAAATCCCTCACCCGCGCGCACCTACGGAATCTCCTTAGATGTTCCCAGTTTCGGCTACACATTCGCTCCGCTCACGGGCGGCTATAGCGCTGGTGAGCTATCCCCATTGACCGTCACGGCGACGAATACCGGCAACCAGCCCACAGACGCGCTGAGCGTTGTTTTGTCCGGTTCAGACGCTGCCGCGTTTGAGCTCTTCAACACCACAATATTGTCCATCACTGCGGGGAATACCGGTGTCTTCACCGTGACGCCCAAAATCGGCCTCCTGGCCGGGAGTTACAACGCGGCCGTCACAGTGAGCAACATAAGCAGGAATATTGATGAAACTTTCAATGTAAGTTTCACAGTAAATCCCGCGGTCAACAATCCCCCCGCCGATCAATCCGGCGGATCCACAGGCGGAGGCGGGTCTACTACGCCCACCCCTGGACCCGTCGTGGAAGAACCGACCGAAGACCCTGCCGTTGAGGAACCGACCACCGAAGAACCTCCCGAAGAGCCAGTGACTGAGGAACCCACCGAAGAGCCTGGCGTCGAAGAACCTACCGAAGAGTTCCCCACCGAAGAACCGACCGAGGAACCTGTGACTGAACCCGTCGTTGAACCCAGCACCGAGCCGGTCACCGAAGAACCCGTCACAGAAGAGCCCGTCACTGAAGAGCCCGTGACCGAAGAACCCACCACCGAACCGGTCGCCGAAGAGCCTACCACGACAGCGCCTGCCGCCGGCGGCGGAGGCGGAGGAGGTGGTGGCGGCGGTGGTTCAGCCGCGGTGGTAACCACCACCACACAGCCCGTCACTCAAACCGTTGAGGACGAAGAGACGCCCGAGGGCGCGGCGGTG